>CAZUSN010000078.1:0-7154 GCA_964623035.1 uncultured Dehalococcoidaceae bacterium
CCCGGCACTGGCCAAGCCCTTGGCGATACCGAAGCCGATTCCCTGATTGCCACCGGTAACGATGGCGATTCTCCCCGAGAGGTCAAAAAGATTCATTTTCCCCTCCTTTCTGATTTACTTAATGGCGTTATGGAACTTCTTCAGTCTGGCTTGAAATTCCGGCTTGTCCCAGACCTCTGGATTGACCAAGGTGGCTGGTTTTTCCCCCCGGATAAGCTGAACAATCTGCTGAGTGATTTCCTGCCACATGACAAGGTAAAACTCGTCAGTCAAAGCGATGGAATGGGGGGTGACGATAACGTTTTCCAGCTTGAACAAGGGATTGTCAGCCAGTATCGGCTCTTGTTCAAAGACATCGATGCCCGCTCCCTGAATCCAGCCCTCACGCAAAGCCTTTACCAGTGCTGCCTCATCAACAACCGGTCCACGGGCGGTGTTGATGAGAAATGCTGTTTTCTTCATCTTCTTCAGTTCTTTTTCGCCAATCATATGACGGGTTTTCTCATTCAGCGGGCAGATGATGTTGACGAAGTCTGATTCGGCAAGCACCGTATCCATATCAACCAGCTTCACCGCAACGTCAGCCACAGCCTCCTGTTTGACATAAGGGTCGTAGGCGATGTGTCTCATGCCGAAGGGCTTAGCCAGCTTGAATATCTCATGACCAATATTGCCCACTCCGATGGAGCCCAATGTCTTTCCGGTTAAACCTATGCCTGGATACTCTTTTCTTCCCGCTTCCCATCGCCCTGCACGAGTCAGCTTATCTTTAATGCGGAGTCGGGTGCTTAAGGCCAGGATAAAAGCCATGATTCCTGTGGCTACGGGTCGTCGCACCGCTGGGGGAATGATAAATAATGCCACACTGGCGTTGGTACAGGCGGGGACGTTCACCATATCGTAGCCTACCCCGCCGCGGTGGATAGAAAGAAGCCGGTCATTTCCGGCGAAGGTGCGCGGTGTCCACTTAGGGGCAAAGCTGACGACCATGTCAAAACCTCGTGCTTGTTCCGGGCTGACCTCGGGCAAATACTCGGGGAATGGCTCCCATTCTACATTGGGTAGCTCATCAAGCAATCTCGGTCCTGGTCCTGGGCTGACCGATTTCCCCTCTTTGTCAAAGAGGTCACCGGTGATGCCAACTCTAACCTTTCTGCCCATTCTGTTTTCCTCCTGATTTATTAGTTCTGATACCTATTAACGGCTTCTGCCAGCGCTGAAATCTAGCCGATGAGAGCTCGCGCCTCTTCGATGAAGGGGCGCAGAGTTTCCACATCTCCATTGAGGACATAGCCCACAATGAGCAATTGATAGCCTTCCCTCGCCCATTTGGCGAGAACCTTAGGTTGAAAACCGCCGATGCCACCCACTTTACCCGCTTTCTGGCATATTTTGATAACCTGTCTCAGTTTCTCCTCCACAATTTTAGCAGTGACCACCTGGGCAGCTAAAGCTTTGGGGTCAATGCCGCCAATATTAATAGCTAAATCAAAGGGTCCAACAATAGTGCCGGTAACACCTTCCAGGCTCAGAATACGAGGCAGGTTGCTGATATTTTCCAGACTTTCTGTTTGGGGGAAGAGCACGGTGTTGTTGTTAACATATTCAGTGAGGGCGAGAAAGGGGACTTCATTGAGACTTTGAAAGTCAATCAAATAGGGGCTCAAGCCAATTCCGGTCCCTCTGTGCCCCATGGGTGGGAAATAGGACATATCAACAGCGTGGCTAGTTTCCTCTACGGTGTTAACTAGCGGTAGCATCAGTCCGTTGACGCCAGCATCAAGATAACACCTGAAGTAGGCGGCTTTATCCTCCGTCCGCATCAAAAGCGGCATATCCATCTCATGGCAAACACGGATATACTCGAAAACGGTCTCTTTATTCACCAGGCTGTGTTCCAGCTCCAGCATGATGAAATCATCCCCTAAATCCTTCAAAGCCTTCACCGTCTTCTCTGGACTACCTCCGGGGCCGATGAGCTGCCCGAATACTTTGCCACCTGCCTGTAGTTTCAGTTTCATGTTATAGGTTGCGTTCTTTCCCACGAAAAACCTCCCTTGACTTATTTTAGACAATGCTATAGTTTTGCAATTTTTAATCACGTATCGAGGTGCCTTTGCGGGATGTCCTTTTCACCTGCAAGGTTATATCACTCCTCTTCTCCTGTCAAGCTGATTTCAGAAGGGATAATTTACCAACCTATCCCCCTTACCCCCTTCCCTTGGTAAGGGAAGGGGGAGTAAAAGTAGGAGAGGGGCTTTGCCCCTCTCCAAAACCTCTTCCCTCTCCCCTTTTGAAGGGGAGAGGGATAAAGGGTGAGGGGTTAGTAAATAACCTCTTAGAATTATTGGTTGCAGCTTGCAGGTCTTATTGGTATAATTTGGAAGCAATCCTGCTCGAAGGAGGTAGGTAAAGAACGAGAGTGAAATCCGAGATTATTTCAATTGGCACGGAACTACTTCTTGGTGAAATAGTTGATACCAATACCCCATTTTTGGCGGAGCAATTGTCTGTACTTGGCATTGACCTTTATTTTACCTCTTCCGTTGGAGATAACATGGGAAGACTGCTAGGGGTCTTGCAGCGAGCGTGGCAGAGGTCTGACCTTATTTTCACCACCGGCGGTTTGGGTCCGACGCAAGGTGATATTACCCGTGAAGCCATCGCCAGACTTTTAGATGAGAAGCTTGAAGTAAACGAGGAACTGAAACAGCATATCGTCAGTTTTTTTGCCCGCCGCGGCTTGGAAATGCCAGTTAGTAATATCAAGCAGGCAACCCTGATTCCTTCAGCAACAGCTCTCCACAATCCTCAGGGCACAGCACCTGGCTGGTGGGTGGAGAAAGACAGGCGGATAATCGTGTCTATGCCCGGCCCTCCGGGCGAGATGCAAAATATGTGGCAAAACGAGGTCTTTCCCCGTCTGCAAAAGAAGACTGGAGCTATCATCACAACCCGAATGCTTAAGACTTTTGGTGTATCCGAATCTAAAGTGGATGAGTTGCTGGCTGATTTAATCCCTTCACCCAACCCTACTCTGGCTACTTATGCTAAACTGGACGGCATCTACATACGAATTGCGGCTAAGGCGGAGAAACCTGAAGTAGCCAGGGAGATGATTGCCAAGCGGGAAGCTGATGTCAGAGCCATCTTAGGTGATGCCGTGTGGGGAGTGGGCGATGAGACACAAGAAGGTATTGTAGGAAAATTACTGATTGACAAGGGGCTGACCCTGGCGGTAGCCGAATCTTTCACCGGGGGCTTTATGACGCATACTCTGGCTAGTGCTCCGGAAAGCCAGCGATATTTTAAGGGAGGTTTAATCGCTACTTCCAGCGAAGCGAAAGTAGCGCTGGGTCTCGATTCTAGGTTGGTCACTGGCGGGGCAAGTGCCGAGGTAGCGGCGGCGATGGCTGTGCTGGCACGTCAGAAACTGGACGCCAGCATCGGCATTGGCATCGAAGGGGAAAGCAGTCCTGAGGCAGTAAGCGGTATGGTTCCCGGTACCGTTTTTATTGCCACTGATAGCGAGCAAATCGAACAGCACCAAGTACAAAGCTACTCCGGTAGACTTTATCAGATGAAAAGAAGGGCCGCTTATTATGCCCTTTTTGACCTGATGAAACTCCTGCGGTCAAGGTGAGGGAATAACCAGTAGTAATTCTGTCTTTGCTATTTATTGGCAGAGAGATGTCAATATATAATTGGAGCATCGTTGGAAAGGAGGAATCTAAGTAATATGAAAGCAGTGGTCAAAACTTCAGCGGCTCCGGGAGCCAAATATATGGATGTCGATGTGCCCAAACCCGGCCCGAGAGATGTGTTAATCAAGGTGAAGGCGGTGGCAATATGCGGCACTGACATTCACATCTATGAATGGACTCCTTATGCCCAGGCCAGAATCAAACCGCCCATGATTTTCGGTCACGAATGCTGTGGTGAAGTGGTGAAGGTGGGCACTCAGGTGACCAATTTTGCCGTGGGCGACCTGTTGGCGGTGGAAACCCATATCCCGGATGAGACTTGCTTTATGTGTCAGACCGGGTTGCCGCACATCTGTGAGAAGATGGCTATCATCGGTGTGCATGTTGATGGTGCTTTTGCCGAATACGCTAAAATTCCCGCCGTCTGCTGCTGGAAGCTGGCTAAAGATACCAACCCTGACTTAGGTGCCATTCTGGAACCCTGGGGGGTGGCGGTAAACGGTATCCTTAAGGGGGAAGTCAATAACCGGAGTGTGGCTGTTTTTGGTTGTGGGCCTATTGGACTGATGGGGCTTGGCTCCATAGCTGCCTGGGGTGCCAGCAAGATATTCGCTGTAGAGCCAGCGGAGATTCGATTGAAGATGGTTCCCAAGTTTGCCCCCAATGCCATTTTAATCAATCCCACCAAGGAGGATGCGGTTAAGGCTATTCTCAAGGGTACTGAAGGGCGGGGGGTTGATGTCTCCATAGATATCAGTGGTAGTGCCCGAGGAATTCAGGACACCTTCCGGGTGGTGCGGAGGGGAGGTAGGGTCAGCTTAGTTGGTTTGCCTGGCGCACCGGTGGAACTGGACATTACCGCAGACATCATCTATAAGGAAACTAAGGTCTTCGGCAGCACCGGTCGGATGATGTGGCGGACCTGGTATGATATGAAAAACCTGATGGAATCAGGGAAGTTCGACCCAATGCCGGTAATAACTCACCGCATGCCCTTAGCTGATTTTGCCAAGGGAATTGAGCTGGCGAAAAGCGGTAAAGCAGGCAAGATTATACTTTATCCCTAACTTGAGAGGGTAGGAGTGACCGCAGAGATGCTGGGCATCGTGGCTGATGACCTGACTGGAGCTATGGATAGCAGTGGCTATTTTGCCAGCTTGGGCTTCAGCACTGTGGTCATTTTGGACCCCGGTTTCCCCTCAACCGCTGACGTGGTGGTCATTACCACTAATAGTCGGGCGGAAAAGCCAGATATCGCCCGCAAGAGAGTGAGGCAAGCGGTCAGGGGTCTAGCGGGCAGGGTGGTTTACAAGAAGATTGACTCAACGCTGAGGGGTAACATTGGCGTTGAACTGGAAGCAGCCATAGAGGAGATGGCCAGTGAGAAGGCAGTAGTGGCGCCAGCTTTTCCCGCCGTGGGCAGAACTACGGTGGCGGGCAGGCTTCTGGTCAATGGGATACCCGTGGCGGAAACCCAGTTTGCCAATGACCCGATACTACCGGTGAAGGAATCGCATATTCCCAGCCTGCTCGAACAGTCGACCAAACGCAAGGTGGGATATATTACGGTTGAGGATATTGAAGGCGGACCGGGGTCGCTGTACCGTAAAATCAGCGGGATGCAGCAGGATATCGTGGTTTGCGATGTTACTGCTCAGTCCCATCTTACCGGTATCGCTCAGGCAGCAGCCTTAGCCAAGGGACGCTGGCTGCTCTGTGGTTCTGGCGGTCTGGCTAGAGAATTACATCTCCTCCTTGCCAGGAAACCCGGGGTGAGCAGAGCCAAGCCGGCAAATCTGCCATCTGGACCGGCACTGGTGGTGGTGGGCACCCGTAATCAGGTGGCGGCGAACCAGTTACTGAAGGCAAAAGATGAGCTGGGTCTGCCTATTTTGAACTTAGCAGTTGAACGCCTGAGTCAAAAAGGCGTCCTTTCGGGAAACATTGGCGACATTCTGGCGGAAGCTGAACGGCTTCTTGGTCAGGGTAAAGGGCTGGCGCTATCTTCCACCTTTTCTCAGTATGTGCCGACTTTAAAACATACCATACCCGTTCTTATGGCTGGCGTGGTGGCGAATCTCCTGGCGGCTCGAAAATTTGCTGGCCTATTTCTCTCCGGAGGGGACATCGCCGTTGAGGTCTGTCGTAAACTTCAAGTATCCGCCATAGAAGTTATCGGGGAAGTCGAACCGGGTGTCCCGGCGGGGAAACTCGTTGGTGGACAGGGCCAGGGAATGCGGGTGGTTACCAAGGCAGGCGGTTTTGGCACTGAGGAGGCGCTGGTGAAGTCCGTATTGTATCTGGAAAGAGGTCAATTGCCATGAGCAGAGAATATAAGCCACTGCTCGCCATCACCATGGGTGATGCGGCTGGCTCCGGACCTGAAATCATTACCAAGGCGCTGGCTGACCGGGAAGTTAGAGGGATGTGTCGGCCGGTGGTGGTTGGAGATGCGGCGACGATGCAGGCGGCTTTAGAAATCACCGGCGTTCCGGGCAAGGTCAAGGCGATAGAGAAACTAGCAGCAGCTTCATTTCGAGATGGCATTATTGAAGTCATTGACCTGCACAATATTCAGCTTGACAAGCTCATCAGGGGACGGGTTGACCCCATGGCGGGGAAGGCAGCTTATGAGTATATCAAGCTGGCGACGGAAATGACTCTGGCTGGGGAGTGTGACGCTATTGTCACCTCGGCGATAAACAAAGAGGCTTTGAATAAAGCCGGCTATCACTACGATGGTCATACCCAGTTGCTGGCGGAGCTTTGTGGCGTCTCCCGTGTGGCGATGATGCTGGTCTCAGGGAAACTGCGGGTCAGCCATGTCAGCACTCACGTTTCGTTACTAAAAGCGATTGAACGGGTGCGTCCGGAGAGGATTCTCACCGTGCTCAAGCTCACTGATGAGGCGGTGCGGCAGATGGGTGTCGCTGAGCCCCGCTTGGTGGTGGCTGGCCTTAACCCTCACTCCGGTGAGGGGGGGCTATTCGGGGATGAGGAGATAAAATATATCGCGCCCGCCATTGAGGAGGCGCGCCGGCAGGGGATGAAGGTGACCGGACCCTTACCGCCCGATTCAGTATTCCTGCGCACTTCAGAAGGGCAGTTTGATGCTGCGGTGGCGATGTATCATGACCAGGGGCATATCGCGGTTAAAATGCTGGGCATTACCCATGGGGTTAATGTCACCCTTGGTCTGCCCATCATCAGGACTTCTGTAGACCATGGCACCAACTTTGGTAAGGCAGGGAAAGGCACCGCCGACCCTACCAGCCTGATTGAGGCGATTAAACTGGCTGGTGTGATGTGCCGCAACCGCCGGCGTCTTTCCCGCTCAAGCTAGCTCATATTGGGAAAGGAGCTCTTGGTTAATGAAAAATAAGACTAAGCCTTTAATCGCAGTGACCCCGGGCGATATTACTGGAGTAGGTCCGGAAATCTTGGCTAAGG
>CAZUSN010000079.1:0-4452 GCA_964623035.1 uncultured Dehalococcoidaceae bacterium
ATACAATAACTCTGCTCCTGTCCTCGCCCCACCCGACCGCGGAACTGGTGCAACTGGGAGAGACCAAAACGGTCAGCGCTCTCAATGAGCATCACCGTAGCATTGGGCACATCTATGCCAACCTCCACCACCGGGGTTGAAACCAGTATGTTCAGCTCCCCGGAGCGAAAGCGCTGCATCACCGCATCCTTTTCCTCCGCCGAAAGTCGCCCATGAAGCAAGCCTAACCTTAAGTCGGGAAAGACCTCCTTGGAGAGACGCTGGTATTCCACCACCGCTGCCTGAGCTACTACCGCCTCTGATTCTTCAATAAGGGGACAGATAATAAAAGCTTGACGACCGCTGGCTACCTGCTTGCGGATAAAGTTATAGGCGCTGTCCCGCTGCCATGGCTTGAGCCATTTGGTCTTCACCACCTGTCTTCCCGGAGGTAGCTCATCGATGACCGATAGGTCAAGGTCACCATATAAGGTCAGCGCCAGGGTTCGGGGGATAGGCGTCGCCGTCATCACCAGCATATGGGGACGGAAGCCCTTTTGCCGCAATGCCGCGCGCTGCTCAACGCCAAAGCGGTGCTGCTCATCCACCACTGCCAACCCCAATTTCTGGAACTCGACCCCCTTTTGAATCAGAGCATGGGTGCCGATAACAATATCTATGTCTCCCTCAGTAATACGCTGCTGGAGTTCCTGTTTTCTGGCTTGAGTGATATCACCGATAAGCAGCGCCACAGTAAAGGGTCGAGACAGAATCACGGAGTAGCGACGCAGATAGAGCTCTCCCTCTTCCTCACGCCCTGCCCGGGAGAGAAGCCCGCATACTGTGTTGAAATGCTGTTCCGCCAGAATTTCGGTTGGCGCCATAAATGCTCCCTGATAGCCATTGTCCACGGTCATGAGCAAAGCGGCCGTAGCCACCACCGTCTTGCCACTGCCTACCTCGCCCTGCAACAGGCGAGACATCGGCTGCGGCTTCTGTAAGTCAGCCAGTATCTCTTTTAGGACTTTCTGCTGTGCTGCGGTCAGCACAAAAGGAAAAGCTTTGACAAAATTCTCCAGTTTGGCGTTATCGATATTGAAGACGCTCTCCGGCTGGTTCTCCTGCCAGTCGTGCTTCCGGCTCATGACCCCCAGTTGAAGAAGAAAGAGCTCATCAAACGCCAGGCGCACTCTGGCCTTATCTTTGGCCTGCTGGTCTTCGGGATAATGAGCCTGACTTATCGCCTGCGGTAACTCAAGAAGGTCACACCGCCGTCTCAATGCTGGCGGCAAAAAGTCCTCCACCTGCCAGGCCCACTGGTCAATAACCTCTTTCATCAGTTTCCTCACCTGGCGGGGACGTAAGCCCTGGGTCAGGGAATAGACTGGAACCAGGCGCCCGGTATGAATTAAATCTTTTTCCTCAACAAACTCCCACTCCGGGGACTCAAAAACGGGCCGCCCCTTAAAAATGCTTACCCGCCCGCTGAGAACTATCCTGGTATTGGCGGGCAGCCGCTTTGCCAGGTAAGGCTGATTAAACCACACCACCCTGACGTTGCCGGTTTCATCGCCGACAATCGCCTCGGTACCCTGCCGATACCCCAGTCGAGTTACCTGCGCCTGCCAGACATTGGCGATTATGGTCTGCTCCTCCCCTTCACTCAACTGCGAGATAGACTTCACCTGACTGTAATCAAGATGGCGGTGGGGGAAGAAATAAAGCAGGTCCCGAACCGTCTTCAGCCCTAATTTGCCGAACCGGCTCGCCAGACCCGAGCTAATACCTTTGATAATGGTAATTGGCGAATCAAGGCTATACCCCACCACCTTTGAAATTGATTTTCTCTCTTTCCGGGTCTTGGTCTTGACTAAAGGAGCAACCACACTTTCCGGAAGTTTTGCTTCAGCCCTGGCGCCGCCTCCTGTCTCAGCTACCAAGCCAAGCACACTGCTTGCCCATTCTTTGCGCTGCGGCTTGGTCAAAGAAGCATAGCTAGTGTTAATCAGATGCTGAAAGTGCTTCAAGAGACGAGGGTCAGCAATTGACCCCATCGCCTGACCTGCCCAGCGACGGAGAAATCTATCTAGACCTCCGATGACTGCGGAATCAGCGTAGCCCTTCTTCTGCTCCAGTTCCAGAATCTTCAGCAGAGGTTCAAATGTTGCCGACAAGGTATCCCTCCACACACAGGATGACTACTTGTCACCCATCACCGCTAACAAAAGCAGACCGGGGCCGGTATGCGTGCCGATTACCGGGGTGGTATTTGTCCGATAGATATGTTTATCGGGGAATCTGGCACTAAGCCGCTCAGCCAACAAATCGGCATCAGCCGGGCAGGCGGCATTTTCCACAGCCAGCTCATCAACATGCGAGTAACTGGCGGCAAATTGATATAAGTGGTCTATCGCCTTGGCTCGAGAGCGGGCTCTGCCCGCCGGCTCAACAACGCCGTTCTTCATGGTGATGATGGGATGTATCCTCAGCGCTGAGCCGAGAAAAGCCTGGGCAGCGCCAATTCGCCCGCCCCTTCTAAGGTACTCCAAGGTGTCAAAAGCCGCCCGCATATCAACACGAGAACTATTCCGCTTAACTATTTCCCGCAGCTCATCCAGTCTAGCCCCAGCCTGAGCTGCCCTGGCAGCGGCGATAACGAGAAACCCCTGTGCCATAACCCCCCACCGTGAATCAACCACCTCTACCTGACATTTCCGCTTCATCAAGCCCACGCTTTGTAGCGCCACCTCATAGGTCCCACTGAGCTTGGCAGAAACAATGATAGTCAGGATTTGGTCTGTTTCTTCAGCCAGTTTATCATAAGCCGTAGCAAAAATTGCCGGTGGTGGCACAGAGGTAACCGGAAGAATCTTGCTGGTAGCTAATCTTTGGTAAAACTGCTCATTGGTCAGGTCAATGCCGTCACGATAGACTTCTTCGCCAAAGCGAACGTATAGTGGAATTACGGTAATTCCCAGCTCTTTGACTACCTGCGGGGGCAGGTCAGCGACACTATCAGTCACCACCTTGACTGGCATTATGCCTTTTCTGCCTCCAGGACAGATACTGCCATAGCGTCGGGACCGGCATATGTTCCCACTACCGGGCTAACCGTTGACCGGTAGATGCGTTCTCTGGGGAAAACAGGATTGAGGCGCTCCACCAGTGCCTCGGCATCAGCCGGCGTGGTGGCATGCTCCACAGCTAAGCCCTCAATATTGGAGAAGCCGGCGACAAAATTGTAGAGATAATCCATACCCGCTGTGCGAGACCGCACTCTGGTTAAGGGAGCCATCTCGCCATCCCTTACTGTAAGTATCGGCTTTATCGATAACATGGCGCCCAGCATCCCCTGTGCCTTGCCGATACGCCCCCCCTTGGCGAGATATTTAAGAGTTTCAAAATAGGCAATAAGATGTGACCGGGGCATGGCTTGACGTACCAGATGAGCTACCTCATCCAGCTTTGCCCCAGCCTTGGCGGCTTTGACCACACTGATAACTATCAGACCAAGACTCATTGCCACCTTCATCGAATCAATCACTTCGATTCGGCACTTCCCTTCAAATAGGCTCTTGGCTTGCAGCGCCGACTGATAGGTGCCGCTGAGCTTGCTGGAGACCACGATAACCAGAATTTCATCAGTTTCCTTAGCCAGTTTGTTGAAGATTTCAAGGAAATCACCGGGCGAGGGTTGTGTTGTTGTTGGGAATACCTCCCCATGAACCAGTCTATGGTAAAATTCGTCGGTAGTTATTTCCACCCTATCCCGGTATATCTCCTCACCAAAGCGCACATAGAGTGGCACGGTGGTAATTCCCAGCTCCTGAGCAAACTCAGGAGTGATGTCTGACAAACTATCGGTAACAATTTTAACTGCCATAATAAAGCCCGCCTTTTTTATTCAATGGAAACAATATAATTATAATGTGGCTGACCGCCCTTAACTACCTCAATCTGCAGTTGAGGATAACGCTCCCGAATAGTGTTGCCAATCCCCTCTGCCTCCTCGGACTCGGTATCAACTCCGTAGTAGATAGTAATTACCTCAACTCGGTCTAAATCCAGCTTGGCCAGCACTTGATTCAGAACATCAACTGTGCCGTCATTCACCGCTACCAGGTCGCCATCCAGAAAGCCAATAGCCTGCTTCTTCTTAATATTCAATTTACCTATCTTTGTGGAGCGCACCGCTCGGGTAATTTCAATTGACCTCACCCCTGACATCGCCTTTTTCATAATCTGCACATTTGTCGGCAAATTCGCCTCATAGTCAAAAGCTAGAAGGGCGGCTACCCCCTGTGGTATTGTCTCCGAAGGTATTATCTCTATCTTTTTCTCCGCTTCGACTTGGGCAGTCGTCACGGGCTCAGCGCGTATCTTCTCACGGCGATAGATTATGTAGACTTTTTTCGCGTATCGCGCAAGAAAGAGCGCTTCTTTTGCCGCCGAGTCCGAGCCCCCGACTACGCC
>CAZUSN010000079.1:4462-7127 GCA_964623035.1 uncultured Dehalococcoidaceae bacterium
TCTCTATCTTTTTCTTAGTCAGAGACTGAACTTGGCTGGCGGTAGCCACAATATTTTTGTTATTGGGCAGAATAATAACCTTGTCCGAAACGACTAACTCCACTGCCTGGAGCAAATCTTTAGTGCTTGGATTCATGGTCTGCCCACCAGACACAATAGCTGTTGCTCCCAGGCTGGTAAAGACATCAGCCAGACCATCCCCAGAGACCACCGTGACAATGGCAACGTCAACGGCTGGAGCTCTCTCTTTCTGCATTTCCAAGAAATCTTGGTGCTGCTCGTCCATATTCCGTATGGCTATTTCATGCATTGTGCCGAACTTGCCAACGAAGTGAAGCACCCCACCCGGGTCCAGGGTATGGATGTGAACCCTGACGGCAGTTTCATCACCAGCGACAACTAACGATTGTCCCTTGTCCTCCAGCTTCTTCCTGAGCTTATCCGAATCAAGCCCTTCTCCTTTAAGCAGCAAGTTAGTGCAATAGCCATAGGGCACCTCAGCCGCAGCTATCATCTGCGGCAATTTAGTGGCATGGATGTCGCTGACAATGATTTGAGGCTTGCGGAAACGCATCTGCTCCATCTCACCTCTAAGGTAACGGAGAGCACCATCAAGAATGACATATAAACCCTGCCCACCAGCATCCACCACCCCAGCCTCACGCAACACTTGAAGAAGTTTGGGAGTATTAGCTACTGACTCACTGGCAGCATCAACGGCTGTCTCCATAACCGAAATCAGGTCACCTCCATCTCGGGAAGCCTGTGTCTGGACTGCGGTGGCAACTTCCTTAATGACGGTTAGCATGGTTCCTTCCACAGGGTTACTTATCCCTTTGTAAGCCATGGCAACAGACTGCTGCAAACCTCCGACCAGGTCCTCGGCAGTAATTGATTCTTTTCCCGTCAGGCTCTGGGCTAAACCGCGCAGAATTTGCGATAGAATGACACCGCTATTACCCCGCGCCCCCATCAATGCCCCTTTAGCCATCGCCTGAGACACCGCTGCGGCACTATGGTCAGGCGCCCGAAAGGCTTCTTCCAATGTAGAACGCATGGTAAGCAACATATTGGTCCCGGTATCACCATCGGGCACAGGGAAAACATTAAGGGCATCAATATCCGCAGAACTTTTCTCTAGCCAGCTAGTAGCCGCAGCAAACATCTCTCTTAAATCTTGGCCACCGAGAGATTTGACTTCCTTCATTTTGTACCGTCCTTGCCAAGCTTAGCTTGACTATGTTAGTATTAACTGGCATCTCATATTACAACAAGTTTTCTTAAGAGTCAAAGGAGAAAAATAGATTGAAGTGCGATTTATGCGGTAAATCACCTCAATTCGGTCATAATGTCAGCCACTCCAAACGCCGCACCAACCGACGCTGGATACCGAATATTCACCCGGCGACAATAATGATAAATGGTGAGCTGAAACGACTTAACCTGTGCGCCAAGTGCTTGCGAACCCAACAAAAAGTGGCTAAAGAGGTATCCAAGCCACCACTATAAGCCATCACCACTTTTGTTGGCATTTTTACTATCCTTGTTTAAGCCAAAATTTTCTTCCAAAAATCTGGTGATTTGAGAATAAACATCTGGGTATTGCCAGCGGTAATCATGTCCCGGAGCCCTCATAAAGTAAAATATCCGACCCGGAGCCTCCTTCTCTGGTGACGAGAAACCGAATAAAGCTTTCAGGCTAGCCCAGACCATGGTCGGAATATCTCCCTGACTGAATGTATCAGGGGTTATGCCGTTATAATTCAGCACTAACGTCCTGTCCAGCATAACATTCCGATGCCAAAAAGGGGTACCGGTCTGAATACTATAAACCCTGGGATTATCCCGCAAAATATTCATGACCCTATCTGAAATAACAGTGCCATTGCTCTCGCCGGTGATGATAACTTTAAGCTCAGGAAGATGAGCGGTGAGGAAGTTCACCCGACAAGCCAGGTTCTCTGCCTTCGATGGATAGGCGGCAAACACCTCCACAAACTCTTTAACCACACCTCGAAAAGTTTCCTCGGTTCGCCGAAAGTCCAACCACAGGGAGCGATAGCCCAAGCTGGTTAATTCAGATTCAATGCCCTCACAAATACTCTGCCACCCCGGGGAACTTGCCAGTAAATTCCACCCCCACCCACCCGAGTTAAAGAGAACGACAATGTCCTTATCCCTGGCTTCCACATAAGCAGCTAATAGCTGGCTGACATAATGGTTATACTTCTCCGGGTAATCCCCGAATAAGTCCTGAGCCAGCTTGACCGCATCATCAGCCACTGATTGGGGCACGATGGAGAGGTCAGGCACCGATAACGGAACCTCTTCAGTGCTCACCATGTCGGTCAAGCCGACATCGACATAGGAGAGGGCTACCAACCCAGCACCGAGGAACAGCACTGCTGTTAAAACTACTAATATCGCCAGCCTACGGATGTTAACCACCATTTTCTGTATTATCGCATAAATTTTCCTTTTCGGGAATACCCAGTCAAGCAAGGCTAGATAGGGCTTGGTCTAAAATATTTATTGCCTCATCAACTTCGTCATTGCCGATAATAAGTGGCGGCATAAAGCGCAAAGCATTGGGCTTGACTCGATTGACCAGCAAGCCCTTCTCCAGACACGCCGATAATACTGATGCGGCTATATCACTATCGAA
>CAZUSN010000080.1:0-7079 GCA_964623035.1 uncultured Dehalococcoidaceae bacterium
GAACAAACAAGATATAGCCCATCTCAAGCCAGGCGGACAGGGGCGTCGGATTTTCAAAGGGATGGGCAGCGTGCGTGGCAGACCAGGCCAATCCGTCTTCGGCCACCATCTTGAAGGTTTCAATTGAGCCAACCGGCCCCCCGGGTATGAGCTGTTCCCCTCCTTCCAGAGTATGAGCCACCACGTAAGGGTTCAAGTTCTGTATGACACCCTGAGAGATGAGAGGAAACACGAGGAGCAGCGACAACGGCACCCAGACATATAGGATAGCCCGGGTCAAATCGACCCAGAAATTGCCTATGGTCTGGGAGTTCCTGCGGCTGAAGCAACGGGCTAGGGTGACGGCCGCCGCCAGTCCAACCGATGGGCTGATAATGTCTTGTACAAGAGGTCCCAATAGCTGTGCCAGGTAGCTTAATTCACGTTCACCGACGTAAGCCACCCAGTTGGTATTGGTAACATATGATACCGCTGTGTTCAAAGCCAAATCCCACCTCATAGGTCCAACCCCCTGAGGATTCAAGGGGAGCCAGCCTTGTAGTTCCATAATCAGAAATACAAATGTGATCCCCAGGAGCTCGAAGCCTACGAACGTTAAGATATAGGTCTTCAAGGACATCTCCCGGCTTTCGTCGATACCACAAAAGCGGTAGACCGCCCTCTCTGCGGGGCGGAGAACCGGCGTAAGCAGATTCTTCTCCCCCCTGAAGACCTTGGCCATATATCTTCCGAAGGGTATCGCCAGTCCCAGACCGGCTATGAGAATAGTAATGTGTGCTAATTGTATCAACATTCTTGTTATCCCTGAGCCAATTCAATCTTATAAAGTTGCTTTGTTAATTCGCTATACGGTTAGTGTGGCAAATATAGAGAACATTCTCGAAGCTGAAGGTTGCCTCTGCCGTTTATAGGATGGCGCTTATCAACGCACTGGCAAGTGCTAAAAATAGTTGAATCTTCTAACGGATTCGGCAGAGGACAAAGCTTGTAGGATAATGGCGTAAGGGCGAAACCTTACGAGAAGACAGAAAGAGGCGGCGGCTCGCCAGATTTGGGCAGTAGCTTGCCCAGATTTAGGCGAGTCTGGCTGATGACCTGAGAGGGAGTCATGGACCACTGTGGACAATCAGACGGCGACTGGTGCAGCTTGGATGAAGCCAGAGTATTAAGGTAGTGCCCGTTTCGTAATCTTTCCATTGAAGTCTCTTTGATGCCAATTATACACGGAGCGCGCGGGGAAGTCAAGAGCGACTATTGTGCTATGCCTTTTTCCTCACACCTCAAGAGCTAGTTTCAGGATTGGTTATGGATGGGCAAACCGAAGCAGTCCAGCCTTACCAGTGGATACCCACATTTTCCGCGTGGCAAAGAGACTGGGGCTGATTAATGTTGAGGCATCAGTAGAGAAAGCTCATGGGCTGCTCGAAGCTTTGGTGCCACCTGACAAGGTCTATCAGTTCCATGTGCTGATGATAGAACATGGCAGAAAGGTGTGTAAAGCTCAACGTCCCCGGTGTCCTGAGTGTGTCTTACAGAGGCGCTGTCCCAGCTATGAGAAGTTCGCCGGGGAAGTGGCTATTTAGCATTAGCCTATTGTCCCCAATCCATCAGATTTTTTCTTATCTTATTGGCGGTGGCTGAGCCACTGGCTGTGCCAGAATCGCCCGCCCCGATTTTATTGTTCTGATGGGCATGAGTAGCTTGTCTATCTCTATTGATTGCATCTGGGCATCGTACAGCTTCCAGGCTCCTGATGAGAGTTCCAGGATGGAAACATCTGCTTCCATGCCGGGCTTTAAGCTGCCTATCCTGTCATCCTCCCTGAGGACTTTCGCTGGATTGATGGTGGTCATGGTGATTACCTGCTTCAAGTCCAGCCCCAGCCCCATGAATTTAGCCATGGTTACTGGCAAGTTATAGGTTGGTCCGGTGAGTGAGCGGTGAGTCAGGTCGGTGCTCAGCGTGGTCGGTATGATGCCCTGTGCCAGACTCTTGCGGGCAACCTCAAAATTCAGGTTATTCCGACCAATAGCGGTATCCATGATGACCCCTCGCTCCATGGCGGCTTTCATCTGGGGCATTACTGTGCCATCGGGAAGCAAAGTATTGCCGAAATTGCCAGTATAAATGTGGCTCAATATGTCCCCGGGCTCTAATAAGGGGAGAAATCTTTGGGTTAGCGTTGGGGAAACCTTCTTCTCCATGTCCCCAATGTGAATCATAACCGGCAGACCGAATTGCTTGGCTATCTTTTTGGCTGTTTTCACCACTTTAACTCCAGCCTTGGCTACGAGTTTGCCGACCAAGCGTAGTTTGACCCCCTTAATCAAGTCCCGATGAGATTCAATGGTAGCTGCCATGCCCTCAAGGTTAACCTCATCCCAGTCCCTTAGCTCAGGCTCGGGGATGAGCCCGAGAGAACACAGGTGGATGAAGCAGAAAATCCTGGTTCTGGAGGAGGGGATAATATATTTGGGGAAAGCGCCAAAGGTCAGCTCGCCAGCGCTCCCCCCGTCCCCCACAGTGGTCACCCCTTGCTTTACCCCGGCGATGTCTGGCTCGACCGCAATCTTGTAAATAGAATCGAAAACATGACAATGTAAGTCAATAAGTCCCGGGGTAACGAGCTTATCTTTGGCATCGACGGTTTGCTTGGCTTCTGCCAGGGAGATATTTTTGGCTAATTTGGCAATCTTGCCGCTGCTTATGGCTATGTCCAGCTTACCATCGATATTCTGGGCAGGGTCAATTACTCTGCCGCCTTTAATCAATAGGTCATACATAGGAAAACCTCCTTTCACTGGACTATCTAATACCTTAAAGAATTCCTCAAGCTAAAACTAACTGACAAAGCGTACCGAGACAGAGCCGAGTCGGTCAAAGGTGGCGCGGTAGCATGAGCCAGCCTGGGCGGGAACAGCCGCGGTCAGCGAGCCCGATATGATAAACTCGCCAGCACTCAAGGTCATACCAAATTCAGCGAGTTTGTTGGCAAGGTCAGCTACTGACTGAGCTGGATTGCCCAGTACAGCAGCGCCAGCGCCGGTGGCGATAACCTCGCCGTTTTTTTCCAGCACCATGCCTACCAGCCGGAGGTCAATGTCAGTCACTGGTGTTATTTTGCCACCAAGAACGACCATAGCCGCACCGGAATTCTCTGAAATAGGGTCTGCTGCCTTCATTCTCCGCTCCTTGAAGCGAGAATCAGCGATTTCCATAGCGGGCGTGACGCCGGCAGTGGCAGCCAGAACTTTGGCGGTATTTACCCCGGGACCTTTAAGGTCATCTTTCAGGACAAAACAGATTTCTCCCTCAATAACCGGGCGCAGCAGACGACCCATCGAAATCGGCTCGCCTTCCGGGACAACCATCGAAGCAAAGAGGTGCCCGTAAATCGGCTCATTGATGCCGAACATTTGCTGGTTGGCTTTGGCACAGAGCCCAATCTTCCGTCCCACAACTATCTCACCGTTTTTGACTCTGGTCTGAAAAGACCGCAACTGGATGGCGTAAGCTTCAGCCACAGTGATATTGGGGAATCTGTCCGTGAAGTTGGTTATCGCCTTGACTGACTTTTCTGCCTCCAGCGTTTCCTGGGATAACTCATTTATCTGCTTCTCGGTTAGAGCCATTTTTACCTCCTTTTTCGCTGGATTACTTCAGACAACTGGTATGGCTATGTTAAGCATCTCCCCGCTAAATGTCAAGATTTGCAATAAGGATATTTTTATAGTCCTTCTATACCATCATCTAAAAGCAAATTCTTTAATTATCTGACTCGATAGCGTTCGATAATTTTTTCGTTCAGGTCAACGCCAAGTCCTGGCTCTTCCGGTACTTCAACATAGCCATCCACAACGGGCAATTTTTGTACGGTCAGGTCTTGTCTTATCGGTGTTTCTTCTACACAATATTCCAGAATAAAAGCACTCTGGCGAGATGCCAGGAAATGGAGACAGGCAGCCAAACCAATCGAATTGGTGTAGAAGTGGTTAACCACTCTGACGCCGCGGTCTTCAGCCATATCAGCAACCCTAGTAGCTTCGGTAAGGCCGGTGTTTTCCACATCTATCTGGACAATATTGATGCCACTCCTCTCAATGAAATGCTGGTGGGCAAATCTGCCGGCTTCTCCTTCACCAGCAGCGATGGGGATTGGGGAAACGCTGGTCAGCTTGCGGTAACCCTCAACGTTTTCCCGGTTCAGCGGCTCCTCAAGGAAGAGCACATTATAGTCCTGGAACTGTTGCGCCCGTTTTATGGCTGTGGTGGTATCCCAGCAACATCCGGCGTCAATGATGAGGTCATTTTCGTCCCCCACACCACGTCGTCCCCCCTCCGCCAGTTCCAGGTCCAGTTTTTCACTTTGCCCCATCGGTGTCCAGCCGAATTTTACCGCGGTGAAGCCTTCATTTACCCATCTCTTGCCAATCTCACAGGTCTCCTTGCCATCTTTGCCAAAGAGGATGCTGGCATAGGCGCGGAACTTTTTCTGGAAAGCGCCGCCTAAAAGCTGGTAAATGGGTTTATGGTAGTACTTGCCGGCAATGTCCCACAGTGCGATGTCAATGGCGGCGATAGCGTGACAGATTATTCCCCGTCGCCCCAGCCGGATATTCCTTGCCTGAAGCATATAGTTAATCGGCTTGATGTCCAGAGGATTCAATCCGATAAGCAGCCTGGCCAGTCCGGAAGCACTTGCCCCGCTGAGCGGTGCTTCAATCATGGCTTTTACCGCATGAGGGGAAGAGTATGAGTCACCGATGCCGACAATTCCCTCATCGGTGTGGATTTTGACGATGACAGCATCCTGGGCAGAGGAATACTTTGCTTCGTGAACTTCTTTTTCAGGTAAACGGAGTTCAATGGCTTCTACTTTGGTTATTTTCATGGCAAGTCCCTCCTTTTGTCCAATTTTATTACAAATACCAGACTAAATCTATATCAAAAAGCGTTTAACCTCGCTCCCGTGCCCATATTTCGAAAACCATGGAAAGATTTGCTATAATGCAGGTAAGCCCAAATTTGAGCTTACTGATATTTGATTATGGCAGATATCGACTTCAGCATGGCTAGCTGACCTCGCGGTGTTTTTGGCTTCAGATAAATCAAAATATATCACTGGCACTGAGATTGTGATTGATGGCGGCAATATCATACAGGAGCACAAGGGAAGTCAAAGGAGAAATGATGCTCCAGAGTGAAGTTCGAGTATCTTGGCAGGCATTGCAGGAGTTCACCAAAGAGGTATTTGTCCGGGTAGGCCTGTCGCCCGAAGATGCTGAAACTGAAGCGGAGGTGCTCATCTGGGCTAACCGGCGCGGGATGGATTCCCATGGCGTGCTGCGGATGCCGCTGTATGTGAAAGAGGTTGATGGTGGCTATATGAATCCGAAGCCAAAGATTCAGGTGGTCAAAGAGACACCAGCCGCTCTGGTGATTGAGGCTGACCTTGCCTTCGGTCCGATAGTTACCCTCTTTGCTCTCGACAGGGCAATGGAAAAGGCAAGGAAAGTGGGCATTGGCTGGGCCTTTATCCGCAACCACAGTCACCAAGGAGCTATGGGCTATTATGCACTCAGGCTAGCAAAGGAGGATATGGCGGGAATTATTTTTGTCTGTACTCCTCCCTGTATGGCTCCCCATGGGGCTAAAGCTGCCGGGGTAGATAACAGCCCGATAGCTATCGCTGTGCCCGCCAGACGGCACCGGCCACTGATTTTGGACATGGCAACGAGCATTGCTGCCTGGGGGAAAGTTACTCTTGCCAAAGACAAGGGCATTCCCATACCGCAGGGCTGGGCTCTGGACAAGGATGGCAATCCCACCACTGACCCGAAACAAGTTGCTGCGGTGCTCCCCATGGCTGGCCCTAAGGGTTCTGGCTTAGCCCTCATGTTCGAGTGTCTGTCCAGCGTGATGGTCAATCATCCCCTTCTTGAGCCTGTACTGTACGGCGATAAGGAAATGGCAGGACATGAAATCCAGAACAGTGTGGCGGTGGCTATTGATATCAGCCAGTTCACCGATGTGGAGAGTTACAAAGAGCATATCGATAACTTAATTGATGGTCTCAAAGCCTTGCCCAGGGCAGAGGGATGCCGTGAGATACTTGTGCCCGGTGAACGGGGGTGGAGGGAATTTGATGACCGCTCCCGGAATGGTATTCCTCTTGCTATTGGGACTATTCATAGATTACAGGATGTAGCGGAAAAGCTTGGCGTCAAGTTACCGGTTAGTTTATAGATTGCTAAAGGAGGTATGATGTCACAGGGTGAAATCAGAGTATCTGAAAAAGCGTTAAAGGAGTTCACCAAAGAGGTATTTGTTCGGGTGGGCATGTCCCCTCAGGATGCGGAAATTGAGGCAGATGTGCTCATGTGGGCTAACCTGCGGGGGGTGGACTCCCACGGAGTCTTGCGAATTCCGTGGTATGTGGGGAATGTGGACCGGGGCATCATGAACCTGAAGCCAAAGATTCGGGTAGTCAAAGAGACACCCGCTACCATGGTAATTGAGGCAGACCAGGCCTTTGGTCCGGTGGTTACTGTCTTCGCCATGAACCGAGCCATGGAGAAAGCAAAGAAATTGGGCATTGGCTGGGCTTTTATCTCTAATCATACCCATCAGGGGGCTATGGGTTATTACTCGCAGATGGCGACAAAGAAAGATATGGCGGGAATCGTTTTCGTTTGCAGCCCGCCTAACATGGCACCCTTTGGTGCTAAGGCAGCGGGGGTGGCCAACAACCCGATAACTATTGCTGTGCCGGCAAAACGCCATCGTGTACTATTTCTGGACATGGCGACCAGCGTGGCGGCGCGGGGCAAAATCTGGCTTGCCGTGGACAAAGGAGTTCCCATACCGCAGGGGTGGGCGTTGGACAAAGACGGCAACCCGACTACTGACCCCAAACAGGCAGCCATCTTTCTGCCCATAAGTGGCCCCAAGGGCTCCGGGCTATCTCTTATGTTTGAGTGTCTTGGCAGCGTCATGATTGGCAACCCGCTCTTGGAGTCCATACTGTTGGGCAAACAGGTGGCATCTCCGCCAAAAGGCAAGAAGGTGGAGGTTAAAGG
>CAZUSN010000081.1:0-7021 GCA_964623035.1 uncultured Dehalococcoidaceae bacterium
TGAGGCTGGGGCAGTTCACCGCTGAAGAAATCACCCCTCTGGATGCTCTTAAAGCTTACCTGAAAGCAAGAAAAGTCTCCCCGGAAAGAACTAAAGTGCTGATGGAGTATGGGGAGAGGCTGATACGGGGGCAAGAAAGTACTGAAAGCTAATGGGGTATTTAAGAGGGGGCTACGCCCCCTCTTTTTATTCTTCCCTTATTTATACCACCTCACAAACTCTTCAGGCTTCATCTTTATGCTGTGGTAAGCGTTTAATTTCGCTTCCGGGTCGGGATAGCCGATGGAGATGGCAATGACCAGTTGCTTGCTTTCCGGTATGCCGAGGAATTTCCTGATAGCATCGGGATAATTGGGCACTGACGCCTGAAGGCAGCTCCCCAAGCCAAAAGAGTGAGCCGCTAAAATCAGGCTCTGAGAAAAAAGCCCCATATCATAGACTGAGTAGTGACCAAGAGTCCGGTCCATAAAAAGTAAAATGATGCAGGGTGCCCCGTAAAATTCAAAGTTCATCAAGCGCAAGTTCTCCCTCGCCTGCTCATCTGCGCGTTCTACTCCAAGAGTTTTGAGCCTTCTGGCACCGTGTTCTCTAGACCGCGCTTCGTGTTCCGGCGGCCAGGACTTGGGGTGGGGCAGGTCAGGATTTTGCGGTGCTTTAGCTTTCGCCAGTTCATATAGAATTTTGCTCAGTTCCTCTTTCTTCCTGCCACTGACCACAGCCACTTCCCAGGGCTGTGTGTTCTGGTAAGAGGGACTGTTGCTGGCTGCCTGCATAATTTGCCTCATTATTTTCTCGGGGATGGGGGTGGGCTTAAAGCCACGGAAACTTCGCCTCGTTTTAATCCCTTCCAGCAATTCCATCAATGTCACCTCCGGCTTTCTATTAACGAATACTTTAGTTCGCCGTCGCCGCCCTGTCAAGAATTTAAATAGAAAGGGGGCTTGTCTAAATGTTATAATTGATACAATTGTCAGGAGGTGTCAAAAATGCCGTCAAAATCCGTCAAGACAGACCCCCAAATCCTGGAAATGCCAGCACAAAAGATGGCTGTGGTTCATGCCAAAGGTGCCCCGGACGAGGTCTTCCCTGAATTCTTGCCTGCCCTCTATGGGTCAGTTTATGCCCTGAAGTTTGACCTCAAGAAAAAAGGTCTGCCCACCTTTAAAGTCAGCGGGCTCCGTGCCCGTTACCCAGATGCCCACCTCGTTTCCATCGAGGATTGGACAATGATTATCGGTTTACCGGTTCCAGAGGATACCACCTCACTACCACAAAAAATCCCCAATATCAAGGTCAAGATTGAGCAGTGGCAATACGGCACCGTCGCCCAGATTCTTCACCTTGGCACTTATGACCAGGAGTATGCCACCGTCAAACGATTGCATAAGTTCATCGCTGATAACGGCTACGAGATAGCTGGCTTACACGAAGAAGAATACCTCACCCGTCCTGATGTCAAAGTCATTAAGACCATCATCAGATACCCGGTAAAGAAGAAATAAAATCAATAGCGTTAATCAAAAAAGGAGGTCAGAAATGGGTAACACCCAGGAGAATCTGAAAGCAGCTTTCTCCGGAGAGAGTCAGGCTAACCGCCGCTATCTGTTCTCCGCCGAGCAAGCGGAAAAAGACGGACAAAAAGCCATAGCCCGCCTTTTCCGTGCGGTGGCTGAGGCAGAGACAGTCCACGCCCGCAACCACCTCAAGACTTTGGGAGAAATTAAGTCAACTAAAGAAAATCTTGAAGCTGCCATAAGTGGAGAATATTACGAATTTCGCAAGATGTACCCCGAATTTATTGAGCAGGCTAAAAAGGAGGGCAACAAGAGGGCTGACGTTACGTTTGATTATGCCAGTAAGGTAGAGAAAGTCCACCATGGTTTATATGAGAAGGCGCTCAAGGCTCTTGAAGCAGGACAAAAGCTGCCCGATGAGCCTTTCTTTGTCTGCCAGGTGTGTGGCTATACGGTAGCGGGAAAAGCGCCCGACAAATGCCCTATCTGCCAGGCACCACAGGACAGATTCAAGAAGATAGAATAGAGACTATTGGTAACTTTCCCCCGTTGCGGAAAGATAAATAAGAGAGGGGGCATTGCCCCCTCTCCAAAATTTTGCACACGGTGTGTTTTCTATTTGCCCTGTCGGCTCACCCACCTCTCAGCGAAATCACCCGCCCAGCGTACCTTGAACTGGACTCCCTGGTAAGCCTTAATCATCAAGACAATCCACAATGCTATGCCAACCACCCCGATAATCACTGAAATTGCGTCGCCGAGTATCGGTATCCAGCCAAGGATGATACCAGCTAAATTGAGGATGCCGAACACGTAAATCGACTGTATGGCATGGAAACGAACGAACTTGCTTTCCTGCTCCAGCAAGACAAAGACGAGACCGCTTACCCAGCCCAAGACATAACACAGTAACCCAGCCACATTTTCATCCAATCCAGTAGAAGACTTTGCCATGAGAATATACCCTCCTTATATTTGTCTTTGGGCTTAAGATTATACCAAGATTCGCCAAGTGTCAATAGTTGAGCACTATTTGTCCTCAAAAACAAAAATAAATATCTCTTCTATCGTTGCTGGCAAAGCTCTAGCCATATTGTTGCTCTATTGACAATCTTTTATTCTTCTGTATAATCTTGGGAAAAGAGGATTTCCGTGGCAAAGTGTCCTAATTGTGGTCGCAATACGGCAAGAACCCAGGACTGGGCTTGCCAGTGGTGTGGCCAGCCTCTTTTATCAGGTCCGTTCAAAAAGATACCGAAAACATTTAAGCAGCTGCAGGCGGAAAGGCAACCGGAACAGAAATCGCTGGCGAGAGAACCCGAACCTGTGCCCGAGCCAAAACCAGTACCGAAACTTAAAGCTAAACCCGCAGCTGTACTTGAGCCAACGCCAAGACCAATACCTGAACCTGAACCAGCGCCAGAACCGGAACCATTGCCGGAGCTGGAAACAGAACCCGAGATAGAACCAGCACCAGAACCAGAGCCTTTACCTGTATCAGAACCTGAGCCAGCGCCGGTGCCGCAACCGGAGACAAGGCTAGCGCCCGAACCAGAACCAGTGC
This sequence comes from uncultured Dehalococcoidaceae bacterium, assembly GCA_964623035.1. Taxonomy (GTDB): domain Bacteria; phylum Chloroflexota; class Dehalococcoidia; order Dehalococcoidales; family RBG-16-60-22; genus CAZUSN01. The sequence continues at coordinate 3,079 of CAZUSN010000081.1, forward strand.
CAACGCCCCAGGCAGTCCCAGAACTTGCCCCGGAGCCGACCACCGGTGTTCTAACCATAACTGTCGACCAATTGGGCACATCCTTTCATGCGGATAAAGCAGCCACCGGTACTAAACTCATGAATCAGACCCTTAAAGTAACCGGCATTGTCGACAAAATATTCGTCAGGGAACATCTTGACATTCAATATATTCTGCTCACTGGTGCTAAGACACAAGGAACATGGATGGTACGATGCACGTTTGGCAGAGAACACGCACCCCAGCTAACACGGTTAACACCCAGACAAACGGTTACGGTGCAAGGCAAATATGACGGCTACGAAAGAAATATCATTCTGAAAGATTGTATTTTAGTTCGCTGAAGATTCAATAATTTATTGAGGAAAGGAGGAAATAGCAATGTCGCCTATGACCTGGGTTGGTGTTGCCATAATTGTTGTTCTCATTATCCTATTTTTTATCGTCAGGGGCAGACGAAGCTAAAGTTGGCTTCGCTAGCCCGGCATTTGATTCTGAATTCTTGACCAGCTTGTTTACTAGTTGCTAGCCTAACAGGTGATGGTTTTCTTTCGCTCCGCAATCTAACTTGTGCTTTTGTGTCGTCACTATATCCCGAATTCCCACCAATAAAACTTTGTTCGTTTCCGTTGGACAGTATCAGGGGTAAGGACTATAATTTCCATTAGATATGAATTCTCAGCCCAAACTCCGCATCCTCTTCAGTAGGCAGGAAATAGAAGCTGCGGTCAGTCGATTGGCAGCGGAAATCCGCCAGGATTATCATGACAAATGTCCCCTTTTAATAGGCATTTTGAAGGGCTCCTTCATGTTTCTGGCTGACCTGATTCGCCATCTTGATTTCCCTTTGGAAGTTGATTTTATCGGTCTGTCCAGCTATGGCAAGGGCGAGCGGACTTCAGGAAAAATCAAATTAGTGAAGCCTCTTGGTTCTTCCGTTAAAGGCAGGGAAGTGCTGGTAATTGAAGACATCGTCGATACCGGACTGACCACTGCTTTCTGCTTGGATTACCTGCAGCAGAGAAAACCGGCTTCTTTAAAACTTTGCGTCCTGACCGATAAGCCCTCTCGACGACGGGTCCCGGTTACTATCGACTATCTGGGATTTACCGCACCCAATAAATTTCTAGTTGGTTATGGTTTGGATATGAATCAGAAATTTCGCAATTTGCCCGATATATGCTTTATCGAGGAAGAGGAGCAATGCTAAGCAAACTTGCCCGCTTAATCTCGATAGCTAAAGGGGAGCTCCCCGCCGACCTGATTCTGGCGAATGCCAAGGTAGTAAACACCTTTAGCGGTGAAATCGAGCCCGGCAATGTAGCTATTGGTGAGGATAAGATTGCCGGGGTGGGGGACTATCACCAGGCAAAGCAGGTGATGGACCTGGCTGGCAAATACTTAGCACCCGGCTTCATCAACGGGCATACTCACTTAGAGAGCTCCCTGCTTGATATCGGTCAATATGCCCGGGCGGTGGTGCCGCGCGGTACCTCAGCCCTGATAACCGACCTTCATGAAATCGCCAATGTCTGCGGGCTGGCGGGGATGAGGTATGTGCTGAACTGTGCCCGCCGCTTACCTCTGGACCTTTTCCTCATGGCACCTTCCTGTGTGCCAGCCACTCACTTAGAAACTTCAGGAGCCCGCATCAACACTGAGGAAATCCGCCAGATACTCCGCTGGCGGGAAGCCATCGGGCTGGGCGAGGTAATGAATTTCCCCGGGGTGATTGGCGGCGATGCCAAGGTACTGAACAAAATTGACCTAGCCAGAGGAAAAATCGTTGATGGTCATGCCCCAAGCGTCAGCGGGAAAGACCTTTCCGCCTACATTGCTGCCGGCATCCATTCTGACCACGAGTCGGTAACTCTTGGCGAAGCCAGAGAAAAGCTCAGACAAGGCATGTTCATCATGATTCGAGAGGGGTCTTCAGAGAAAAACCTGGATGCCTTACTGCCCTTAGTTACCGATAAAACCTACAAAAGGTGCTTTTTTGTCGTTGATGACCGCAGCTGTGCCGACCTGCTCCGGGATGGTGACATTGATGCCGTGGTGCGAAAGGCGATTCGCCGAGGGCTTGACCCGGTGCGGGCGATTCAGATGGCAACCCTCAACACCGCCGAGTATTTTCGCCTCGATAAGCTGGGGGCAATCGCCCCGGGCTATTTCGCTAACCTGGTTGTGCTCGATGATTTAGCCAGGCTACAGATAAATATGGTCTTTTACCGCGGGCGTTTAGTTGCCCAAGAGGGAGAACCATTATTCGTCCCGCCTCAAGTCAATGCCAGCCAGGTAACCAATACGGTGAAGATTAAGCCTTTCGCCATAGACGCATTAAAGCTCACTGCTTCAGGGGAAGTCATGCCCATTATCGAGGTTGTCCCCGGCCAGATAATTACCCACAAAAAGCTTGAAAAGGTCAAGGCTGAAGATGGTAACATTGTACCTGATATCGACCGGGACATTCTGAAGCTGGTGGTAGTGGAAAGACATAGAGCGACGGGTAATATCGGCTTGGGGTTGGTCAGCGGCTTTGGTTTGAAGAGGGGCGCGCTGGCGTCCTCCATTGCCCATGATTCGCATAATGTCATCGCCGTCGGGACTAAAGACGTGGATATATTCACCGCGATTAAGGAAATCGAACGCTTGCAGGGAGGCTTGACCGTAGCCGCTGATGGCAAAGTACTGGCTAGCCTGAGTTTACCCATTGCCGGGCTTCTGTCACCAGAGCCGCTGGAAAACGTAGTGACTGAACTGGAGAGACTGGAAAAGCTGGCTAAAGACCTGGGCACCACACTTCCTTCACCCTTCGCCACCCTTTCCTTTCTAGCCCTGCCCGTCATCCCTGAACTCAGACTAACCGACCTAGGGCTGGTTGATGTGAATGAGTTTAAGTTAATCAGGTAAAAGAAAAAGGAAAAAAGATGCGCTTTACTCGACAGCAACCAATCTTTGAGAACCGCTATGATGCCGGGCGCCAGCTTGCCGACAAGCTGTCCCAATATAAGAATCAGTCTGTTGTCGTCCTGGCTATCCCCAATGGGGGTGTGCTGGTGGCGTTGAATGTAGCCCTGGCACTTGATGCGGAAGACTTTAACCTTATCATTTCTCGAAAAATCCCGCTGCCGCTCAGTCCTGAAGGCGGTTTTGGCGCCGTCGCCGATGACGGTACTACCATTCTCAACGAGGAAGTGGTTAAAAGATTTGGCTTGCGCCCTCAGCAGATAAATTATCAGGTGAGCAAGGTAAGAGCCAACATTCGCCAGCGGAGTTTGCTTTATCACCAAGACAAGCGACCTTCCGTGGTAAGCGGCAAAACGGTGATTATCGTTGATGATGGACTGGCTTCAGGCTACACCATGATGGCTGCTGTAGAATCAATACGCTATCGGCAGCCCAAAGCAATCGTCGCCGCCGTGCCGGTGGCATCGGCTACCGCGCTAGAAAAAGTGAAGAAGATTGCGGATAAGGTAATCGCCTGTGTGGCCGGGTTCGGGCCAGAATTCTACGTCTCTGATTTCTACCGGTACTGGCATGAGCCGAGCGATGATGAGGTAATACAGTGCTTCAAGGAATGGGGGTTGCGCCACCGCCCAGACACCGAAACGCTGGGGAAAAATAAACGCTAAATCCCGCCCATGCCCCCGTCCACACCCAGAACCTGTCCGCTGATATACCTCGCCTCCTCTGAAGCCAGAAAAGCCACCGCCTCTGCCACATCACGGGGAGTGCCCAGAGAACCGAGCGGGATGCGCTTCATCAGCTCCTGCCTTTTCTCCTCTCCCAGTTGTCGTGTCATCTGAGTATCAATAAAGCCGGGAGCGATGGCATTAACCGTGATGCCACGGGAGCCCACTTCCCTAGCCAGAGTCCGGGTAAAGCCAATAATACCTGCCTTGGCTGAGGCATAGTTCGCCTG
>CAZUSN010000082.1:0-7000 GCA_964623035.1 uncultured Dehalococcoidaceae bacterium
GGCAGACATCATTGTCCTTCTTGTCCCGGATGACCTACAACCACAGGTCTATCGTGAGGCAATTGAACCAGGACTGACCGCCGGCAAGACCCTTCAGTTTGCCCACGGCTTTAATATTTACTATCACCAGATTACTCCCCCACCCAATATTGACGTCACTCTGGTGGCACCCAAAATGCACGGCGTTTTGCTCCGCAAGCTCTTTACTGAGCACCAGGGTCCACCGGGAAGCGTGGCTGTTTATCAGGATACATCAGGAAAGGCAATGCCGATAGCGCTTGCCTATGCTAAAGCCATCGGCTGCACCCGGAGTGGCGTTGTGGAAACCACCTTTAAGGAGGAGACCGTAACTGACATCTTCAACGAGCAGTGCGGGATAGGTGGCGGTGTGATTGGGTTGCTCAAGGCTGCCTTCGAAACACTGGTGGCAGCCGGATATGGGGAGGAGACCGCCTACTTAGAGCTGTTCCATGAGCTAAAAGGGGTGGCTGACCTCATTAACATTTATGGTATACCCGGCATGATAAAGCGCTGCAGCCAGACGGCGCAGTATGGGATGATGCTCCGTCAGCACCAGGTAATCGATGAATCAGTTCGGGAGCAAATGCGGCAGATTCTTCGTGAAATTGAGGATGGTAGTTTTGCCCATAAGTGGATTCTTGAAGGTAAGGTAGGCTATCCCAACTACCTTACCCTTTTAAGCATGGAGGATGAGCACAGCTCAGAAATGGTGGGGAAAAAGCTGCGCGGACTGATGCCTCACTTAGCAAAATCATAGATAATCCAGAAACAGACCGGGCTGATTTGCCCCCAAACTATTGACTGGCATGGTAAAATTAATATGGGGTGGTGATGGTTAGGGAAGCTGAGAAGATATTTTGGAAACGAGTTGTATCGTTCTGGCAGGGGGTAAAAGTTTACGCTTAGGGTCTGACAAGGTTTTAGAAACTATCGGCAATAGAAGTTTGCTACAACTGGTATTATCCTGTGTGCTTCCGCTGAGTCGTGAAGTGATTATTGTCACCGCCAGCGAACCAAGCATTTTTGAATCTATAGACCATTCAAAATTGAAAGTAGTAACCGATATTTATCCTGGCAAAGGCCCGCTGGGTGGTATCCATACCGGTTTAGCAACTTCAGCCTCATTCTATAACCTTGTCGTCGCCTCAGATATGCCTTTTTTAAATCAGGCTTTATTACGCTATATGCTGCAAGTCTCAGCCGACTTTGACCTGGTGGTGCCCAGGATAGGGAATTTTGTTGAGCCGTTACATGCCGTCTACACCAAGAGGTGTTTAGTGCCAATGGAAGAGATGCTCAAACAGGATAAGCTGATGGTGAACCAGCTTTTCTCCTCGGTCAAGACAAGATATGTCGAAATTGAGGAGATCGAAAGATTTGACCCCAGGCATCTCAGCTTTTTCAATGTCAATACCAAGGCTGATTTAAAAAGAGCTCGGGAATTAGCCAGAGGATGCGAACGATGATAAGTGTGGCTCAGGCTCTGGAGAAAATCCTCAGCTATGTTGATGTTCTGGAAACAGAAGAAGTCCCCATTTTAGAGTCTCTGGGACAGGTTCTGGCTGAGGATATATCCTCCAATATCAATATCCCTCCGCTGGACAATGCTGCCATGGATGGCTATGCGGTGCAAGCCAGAGATACCGCTGGCGCGAGCGATAAGTCGCCACGATTTCTACGTGTCATTGACACGGTTATGGCTGGTGCCATCTCAAAAAAAGAAGTAAAGCCGGGGACTGCCATCCGCATTATGACTGGAGCGCCGGTTCCTAAAGGTGCCGATTGTGTGGTCAAATTTGAAGACACTGATGAAGCCCAGCGTAAGGAAGCGACGAAACAATCATCAGCCAATGAGATTGGTATTTTATGTAAAGTTAAACCCGGCTTGAATATTCGCCGGGCTGGGGAAGATATCGCCCGGGGCTCGCTAGTCTTAAAAAAAGGAACTGTAATCCGCCCTGCCGAAGTCGGCATCCTGGCTTCTCTGGGAAGGAGTAAGGTGAAAGTTATCCGCCGCCCGGTGGTGGCGATTTTAGCCACCGGAAACGAACTGGTGGACATCGAGCAACCATTACCTCCAGGCAAGATATACAATAGTAACACTTATAGCGTGGCCGCTCTGGTTCAGCGCTATGGTGGCATCCCCAAAATACTCGGTATTGCCTTAGACAATGAGGATTCACTGATGGTCAGGCTTCGTCAGGGTCTGGATGCTGACATGTTGATAACCAGTGGCGGTGTTTCGGCTGGCGACTACGATATGGTCAAGGATGTCCTGGCAAAAGAGGGGGAGATTAGCTTCTGGAGTGTTCGCATGAAGCCGGGGAAACCGCTCGCCTTTGGTACACTCAGGGGAGTTGACCAAAAAGGCGCCGCCAGAAAAATACCTCACCTCGGACTACCCGGTAACCCGGTTAGCTCCATGGTCACTTTCGAGCTATTCGCCCGCCCGGCTATCCTCAAGATGATGGGGAAAAAGAATCTGGCTAAGCCTACCGTGGAAGCGGTGCTCGAAGAACCGGTCATCAATACTGACGGTCGCCGCGTCTACCTTCGGGCAATAGTGGAAAAACGAGAGAACAAATATTTTGCCCGACTCACCGGACCTCAGGGTTCGGGGATTCTCACCTCGATGAGCCGGGCTAACGGGCTGGTCGTTGTTCCCGAGGATAGGTCAGAGGTTAAAGCCGGAGAAGTGGTCCAGACAATCATGCTGGACTGGGATGAAGGATTTTAAGAGTTAATTATCAGGAAAACCGATATGCCACCAATTATTTCTATTGTAGGAAAATCGGATTCAGGCAAGACAACCCTGCTCGAAGGCTTAATTGCCAATCTCAAGCAGCGGGGCTATAAAATTGCCGTGCTCAAGCACGCTGCTGAAGATATTGAACTCGACACGGTGAACAAGGATAGCTGGCGATTCAGTCAGGCTGGCAGCGAGGTTTCCGCAGTTAGTTCCACACGCAAGCTGGCTATCATCAAGAATCTGGAACATGACTTAGCTCCACAGGAGCTGGTCCAATTTATCGGCTCAGACTACGACCTCATCCTCACTGAAGGCTTTAAGCAGAGCGACCACCCCAAAATCGAGGTTCACCGTAAAGGGCAAGGTGCGGCGTTATTGAGTCCGCCAGAGCAATTACTGGCGGTGGTTACTGATGAGCCACTAAAGGTAACGGTGCCCCAGTTCTCCAAAGACGAGGTTCCCGAGATAGCCGATTTAATCGAAAAAACCTTAGCTCTAGGCAAAGAAAGTGACGTTGATTTGTTTATCGATGATACTTTTGTTCCCCTAAGTAAACCAGCGAAGAACCTGCTTTTCAGAACTTTAGTGGCTATGGTATCCAGTTTAAAGGGAAGCAATAAAATGAAAAGCTTGCGCCTTTTCTTGAGGAGGAAAGCTTGATATTTGAGGCTTCAGAATTTGTCTTTGAACCGCCTTCAGTAGTATCACGGGCACGGCGTATCTTGATTAAACCCTGTGCCTCATACCCGATAGCCTATCCAGTATCTACCAGCCCGGAGATACTGCTCACAATTATAGACGGCATCAGGCAGGTTAGCGATGCTGATATTCTCCTCTTGGAGGGGACGCCGGAAGGCGGACCAATCTACCCCATATACCAAGCCTTGGGTTATGATTTCCCGAGAGTGTTGACTTTAGATGTTAAGGACTGTATCTGGGTGGAGGTAGATAATCCTCTGCCCAAACCCTTGGCCATACCGACCTTCTGGGTGCCCAATGTTATCCTGTCAAGTGACTACTTGATAACGGTAGCACCTTTGAAAATCTTTAGGGGGAGGGGCAATCTCAGCATCATGAACCTGCTCTCTCTCCTGCCGAGCAGCAAGTACCGCGATGAAACTTCGGGTAGCTGGGAGGCTTTATACAGCCTGGGCATAGATAAAGTTATCGCTGACCTCTATTTTACTCTCCCCTTCGACCTCGGAATTGTGGAAGCCCGCCAGAAATTCATCGGTCAAGATGACCCCATTCAGGGCGAGGTTGAGGAATACGGCAAGATATTTGTTGGTGAGCCCTATGAGGTAGACCGTGAAGTCTCGGAGACGCTGGGACTGAAGACGGGATATCTTGACCTGATTGAGTCGGCTAAAGTAGAACTTGAGACTTAAAAACACTTTGTTTGGGTAGTTCCATGGAGAGAGAAGAGGCGAACACTGACCAACCAAAAACCCGCTGGTTTATTGATTTCGGCTGGTTTCAGCAGAATAGCCGCTCAATTCCGACGCTGGTCAAAAGCCGCCTCTGCGCCAAGTGCCGCAAACAGTTGGAGATTGAGGGAAAAGAGCCTGCCAATATCGAGGAACTTCTATCCACGATTAAAGATTGCTGCGGCAATGGCGCGGACTTTATTACCGGTCAATTACCTATTTTAGAAAGCGTCTTCCGTTTCTTCCTGGCTAATGGTAACCAGCCCCTCACTTTAGAGGAACTGAGAAAGCAATTAAGTGAAAAGCGTGGTGGAGATACCTCCCGCACTTCAGAGGGGATTCTATCCCGCCTGCTTAAAAGCGACCAATTTTATGGACTGCAGCCAGCTCCTGATTAATACCTTATTCTGAACCCGGAGTATTTCCCGCTGAATTCTGACCAGCTGGTGACTACCCTGTCCACCCTAGCACCAAGAGGTCCCACTTTAAGGTAGCTGATTAGCTTCTCCAACTGCTCCCTCTCCCCTTCCGCCACCGCTTCCACCGCTCCCGTGGGTAAATTGCGCACATAACCGGTTAGACCCAGCTCATGGGCATGCTCAGCAACAAAGGCACGAAAGAAGACTCCTTGTACATACCCGTAAATTGTTGCCTGAAGGGAAGCCAAATCAGCCATCATCGCTTGTTCTTCCACTTTTCCGCCATTTACTACAGAATAAGCTTCAGTGGTAAGGAGACTCGTTCATCCAGTCTATACAAACCTTGTTGGTGAGCCAGACCCATCGCTTCGGCATATTCCTGCCTGTTTACTGGTCGGGCTAATTGTGGTAGGTCGAAGGCTTTATAACAGGGACGATACTGAGCCATGATATTCAGGTAGGTATTAGTCGATACCTCCCGAGCCAGGAATCGCACCACCTCTTCAGTTCCTGCCAATCGATTGGGTAAGACCAGATGCCGCACCAGCAGTCCGCGCTGAGCTACTCCCAGCTCATCAATCTGAAGGTCACCCACCTGACGGTGCATTTCTTTAACTGCCGTCTTATTTATTTGAGGGTATTCTTTTATTCCAGATAATTGCTCCCCGATTTTCTCGTCAGAATACTTCATATCTGGCATATAGATATCAACCACCCCATCCAGCAGGGTCAAAGTCTCCAGAGAATCATAACCACCGGTATTGTAGACAAGAGGCAGGTGGAGCCCTTTGCTTGCCGCTAGCTCCAACGCCTCCAGAATAAAAGGCACGACATGCGTCGGGCTTACCAGGTTTATATTGTGGCAACCCTTTGCCTGGAGAGAAAGCATCATCCCAGCCAGTTCTTCACTGCTGACGGTGGTACCTTCACCTAGCTGGCTTATATCGTAATTCTGGCAATAGAGGCAGCGCAGGTTACAATTGGTAAAAAAGATAGTCCCGGAACCATACCTGCCCACTAGAGGTGCCTCTTCCCCGAAATGAGGCCCGAAGCTGGAAACCATTGCCTGATTGGTGGTACGGCACTGACCACTTTCGCCTGCCAGACGATTGACACCACAATGACGAGGACATACATGGCATTCGGCGAGCATTGACCTGGCTTTTTCCACCCGGGTCTTTAGCTCACCAGCATGGTAAAGCTTTTGGTAAGCGGCTATTCTTCTTCCTCCTCCACTTCTTCCCGCTTCTTTTTCCCCTTCTTAATCACTTCTACTTCCACCGGGGGCTGGATGATAGTAATGGGAAGTATTTTTTTAGCATCCTTTTTCGGTTTTTTGGGCTCCCTGTGACGATAATCTCTTCTCCCCATAGCCTTACCTCTATTGCGTGTTGAATTTAGATATTGCTAATTGAAGTTTAGCAAAGAGATGCTATCGTGTAAAGTTGGCTGGAAGTTGCTCCAATGCGGAGCGGGCAGCTTCGGCTTCCGCTAGTTTTTTACTCTTACCCGAACCTCTCCCCAGCACTATATCGCCGACCATCACCTCAACGATAAACCTTTTATCGTGGTCTGGACCGGTCGCTTCGATTAATCGGTAGCTTGGCGTCAACTGATATTGAGACTGGATGAGTTCCTGCAGCCGCGATTTATAATCAACCTCACCACCCGGCATGATAACTTTTTTAAGCTCGTCATCAAATAATCTTAAAATAAGCTCCTTAGCGATAGTTAAACCCTGGTCAAGGAAAACCGCCGCAATCATTGCTTCCAGGGCTCCAGCCAGATTAGCCGGTTTATGCCGTCCGCCACTCGCCTCCTCACCCTTTCCCAGATAAAGGTAATCGCCCAGTTCAATGTTTCTGGCAATACGCGCTAAGGTATCTCGGCGCACCAGTATCGAGCGTAGCCTGGTCATCTCACCCTCAGTAAGCTCAGGATAGTCCTGATACAGCTTTTCGGCAACGATAAAATCTAAGATGGCATCACCCAGAAATTCCAGCCTTTCGTTGGAAAATGGAGCGTAGCCGGGATTTTCGTTGATATAGGAACTGTGAACCATGGCCTGCTCCAGCAGAGACCGGTCATGAAATGAAATCTTAAGCGTTTCTGATAAAGTCGCTAAATCGACCAAAATAGACTCCTTTTACCAAGGTAATTTAAGCATAAACATCTGAGTGGAATATGTCAATTTGGACATTTTTGTATATTGAGGAAGAAGAGCAAACTCGATACAAATTTTTAGCAAGATGCGTTTAATGCTTGGCACTTTGACACATCTCGGATTAGCAGCTATAATTTTTGATGTGCTGGGGAATAGTCTAGCGGTAGGACAGCGGACTCTGGATCCGTGAGGGAAGGTTCGAATCCTTCTTCCCCAGCCA
>CAZUSN010000083.1:0-6934 GCA_964623035.1 uncultured Dehalococcoidaceae bacterium
GAAGGGTCTTGCCGGCGGTCAGTCCTGGTTCAACTGCCTCACGATAGACCTGTGGTTGTAGGTCATCTGGGACAAGAAGGACAATGATGTCTGCCTTCCGGGCAACTTTAGCAGCTTCTGCTACCTCAAAGCCGGCAGCCTTGGCTGCCTCCCAGGCAGCACTGCCCGGCACATCAGCCACCACCACCTTACCGCCGCTATCCCTTAAATTGAGGGACTGAGCATGTCCCTGGCTTCCATAACCAATAACTCCGATGGTTTTCCCTTCGAGCAATGATAGGTCAGCATCTTCATCAAAATACATCTTGGCCATTTTCTTTACTCCTATAGCGCTGGTTTCAGTACCATAATCCGGGTTTCAGCGGGAAGTCCCCCGATTTTAAATTCCACCTCGCTGGCTTCCAGGTGGCGGATATCCTTTTTGCCGCGCAGGAACTCCTCAACGCCACTTATCGGGTAATCACACTTATTGGTCTTAAAGTGCATGGGTATGATTACCCTGGGCCTAAGCTGGTCACAGACCTTGGTGGCGACAGTGGCATCAATGGTATAGAATCCCCCCACCGGCACCAGCAGTATGTCCACTTTGCCTGCTTCTGCCACCTGCTTATCGCTGAGCTGGTGACCCAGGTCGCCGAGATGACACACTTTAATTCCATCTACTTCAAAGCAAAAAATGGTATTGCTGCCCCTCTTCTTTCCCTGCGCTTCATCATGGTGGGTAGAGATGCCTTTGAACTTTATTCCCTTGACCTCGGCGGTTCCTCTGACCACTGACGGTTTGCCCCGCACCGAGGCGACATTGCTATGGTCAGAGTGGCTATGGCTCATGGTGATGATATCGGCTGGTTCTTTTATTTCGCCATAATTCAAATCCTCTGCGGGTGTATAGGGGTCAGTGATTATCTTTATTCCTGCTTCTGAAGTAATCAAAAAGGCGGCATGTCCCAGCCATTTGACCTTCATGGTGATTTCCTCCCTTTTGTTTAATTTGACTATTTTTCAGCCAGAGAAAGAACCAGATTTATTAAGGTGCGTACCGGCACTCCGGTAGCTCCTTTAACCTGGTAGCCCCGTTCTTTTTCTCCCAGACTGGTGCCAGCAATATCCAGGTGAACCCAGGGAATGTCATCCACAAATTCAGCCAGAAACTTGGCGGCGGTGATGGCTCCTCCCAATCGACCCCCAACATTCTTAATGTCAGCGATATCGCTCTTGTTTTGCTCTTTATACTCCTCATACATTGGCATCTGCCAGATAAGTTCTCCCGCTTCACCGCCAGCGGCAATTACCTTATCCACCAATTCCTGATTGTTGCTAAAGGCACCGGTGCAGACATCACCTAAAGCGATTCTAACAGCTCCGGTGAGAGTCGCCGCATCAATCATCAGTTTGGCGCCCTGCTTTTTGGCGTAGCTTAGCGCATCGGCTAAAATAAGCCGCCCCTCGGCATCGGTGGAGATAATCTCGATTGTCTTGCCATTCATGGCAGTGAGAACATCACCGGGCTTCAGCGCCTTGCCATCAGGCAGGTTTTCCGTCGCCGGAACAACGGCCATAACGTTTATCTTTGGCTTGAGCTGGGCGATGCCAGCCAAAGCAGCTATTACGGCGGCGCCACCAGCCATGTCTCCCTTCATTTCCTCCAGCTTTTCTGATGGCTTAATCGAAATGCCACCCGAATCAAAGGTTATCCCTTTACCAGCTAAGGCTATATCGAGTTCTGCGGATTCCTTTCCTTTATACTGAAGGACAATGAATTTGGGCGGTTGCTCGCTTCCCTGGGCTACTCCTAAGAATGCTCCCATGCCCAGCTCTGCCATCTGCTCTCGGTCAAGGATGTTGACTTTCAGGCCGTAACTTTCGGCGAGTTTCCTTGCCGCTTCTGCCATGTGGCTGGGGGTCTTATAGTTGGCGGGCTCATTGACCATATCACGGGCTAGGTTAGCTGCCTCGGCTAATATCCTGCCTTTATTGATGCCTGCTTCAAGCTGGGGTTTTGCTTTATTACTGCTGACGATTAAGAGCTGCTTGATTTCACCGGGTTTATCTTCCTCTTTAGTGATGTGCTTGCGGAATAAATAAAGACCGAGGAGAGCACCCTCAGTTATAGCCTGAGCTGCCGACTCAAAATTTATCCCGTTTATTCCGGCTCCCTGGGCAACAGTGGCGATACTGGAGATACCCTTTTGCCGCAGCCAGCGGCAGGTCTCCGCTACCGCCCCACGAATTTTATTGATTTTTAGCTCGGCTTGCTTGCCCAGTCCAGAAACAACTACCCGGGTTGCGGGCAGCTTACCCAAACTGTGAACCATGGTAATCTCATTTAGTTTGCCTTTAATCTCACCCTGGCTGATGAGCTGGGCAATTGCCCCGTCCAGAGCTTTGTCCACCGCGGCAATGTCACCCTCAAGTTTTTCCACACCCTCAAAAAAGTTGACTATGAGGGCATCGGCTTTAGTCTTAATGATATCTCCAACAATGACCTTAATCTCCATAGCTCGAATCTCCTTTCACTTATTCGCTTCCCTCACAATCTTATTGAGGACCGGGGTGATATCTCGGGAAGTATCCACGGCAAAATGGTTGCGCCTGATTTTTTGTACTGAGGACTCCATTCTCTGGAAGACTGACCAGTCAGCGTCGGAATGGTCTTCTGAACTGGCGCCTTCTGACCTGCCTTTGAGTCGCTCACGCACCACCTCAGGTGGTGCCTCGACGCGGATTAGAATCAGCTTGGCATTCAGGCGGTCAGCGATATTGTACAGGCGTTCCCGATACCGCTCCGATAGATTGGTAGCATCCAGAATAAGTGGAATCCCCTTTTTCAGCAATCTTTCGATGAGATGGTGAATGGACTGGAAAAGGCGGGTGCTCTCGGGTGGGCTATAGGTTGGCGCGGGGAAAAGAGTTTTACGCAGAACGTCGCTTTCCAGGATGAGAAACGGGAGTCTCTCCGCCAGTTTGCGGCAGAAGTAAGATTTGCCGGTGCCGGGCAAGCCGCTAACCACAATAAAGACCGGTTTAACTACCGGCTCGGGAAGCGGTCCCAAACTTTCCCAGAGTCGCTGTGCATCAGCAATCACTTGGGTCTCGGTCACACTTTGATTATAGAATGTTTTACCTTATTGCGCTAGACGGGGAATGTTGTGTTTCTTATGGAGCAGAGCGCTATCAACTAAGTTTCGCTATAGAAGGCTATGCCAAGCAGCCCGGGACCAGTGTGAACTCCCATTACCGGAGTGAATTCAGTGATAAATATTTCAGCACACTCAAATTGGGAAGCAATCCGGTTCTGGAGGACTATCGCTTTATCCAGAGCATCGGCGTGCATCACAGCCACATGAAGCGGCTTGCCCTTGACCACTTTTTTCTCCATCATCTTTAGCATGCGTTTCATGGCGCTGGTAATGGTTCGGGGAAGGGCAACAGTGCGAGCGTCAGCGTGGTTAAGGGTGAAAATGGGCTTTATCTTAAGCAGTGAATTGACCAGGGCAGCGGCTTGAGGCACCCGACCTCCTTTCACCAGATAGCGAAGGGTATCCAGCGTGGCAAATAAATTTACCCGGGGCATGATACCCTTGGCTGTTTCTAGTACCTCACTCAAGTCTCTGCCTGAAGCTGAAGCTCTGGCAGCAGCCAGAACCACAAGCCCCTGGGCGGCTGCGGCTGTGCCGCAATCCAGCACCTCAATAGCTATATTGGGTAGCTCAGTCTTTGCCATTTCCGAGGCTAATTTTGCTGAGTTAAGTGTGGCGGTGAAATTAGAGGAGATGGTGATACAGAGAATGCTCTCCGCTCTCCGGCTGGCGTTCCGGTAAGCGTTAAGGAAGGAGTCAGGTGATGGGTGCGACGTGGTGGGGAGTTTCTCTGCCTGCTTGAGAAGAGTATAAAACTCGGCGGGGCTGATGTCTATGCTATCCCGGTAAACCTTGTCCCCGAAGATAATCGTCATCGGCACCAGCTCAATGTCATACTTTGTCACCTGCTCTCGAGGAATACAGGCGGTAGTATCAGTAACAATAGCTACTTTCCTCATTTGGTCTTCTTCGTCTGCCAGAAATGATACTCTCGGTCAAAGATGAGGCTCTTTTTGTCGCTGATGTTCGCCATGGCTTCTCTGGTGCCGGGTAACGACCTGACAATAAGAAAGAGGAACAGAGCCAGAGAATAGGCAATAAGCATGCCTGAGCCATTGAGTTGCCAGATAATTATGGGCAAGACGGTCAGTCCGATGATAACTGCCAGCCTGATATTGCTGGTGATAACCAGGACTATCACTATTATAGCCAGGCTAATGGCAAACTCCTTGGGAACCAGAGCAAAGAGCACCCCGATAGCAGTTGCTGCCCCTTTGCCTCCCTTGAAGCTCAAAAAAATTGGCCAGTTATGTCCGATAATGGCGGCGAAACCAGCAATGAATATCCATATCAGGGTGAGACCCAGCGAGCGGGCAATGAGCACGGCGATGGCACCTTTAGCCACATCAGCAATAAGAACTGCCAAGCCAGCTAGTGGTCCTATCTCCCGAGCGACATTTAGAGCACCCATGTTGCCGCCGCCCACCTGTCTGATATCAACTCCCTTTATCAGACGGCCAGCAATATACGCCGAAGGGATAGAGCCTAATAAATAGCCAATAGCCGTAGCTATTACCACATTGAATATCATCTCCTGACTCCGCCCGGTCGGTCTTCCGCCAAGATGGATTGGGTTTAAATTATTATACTATTCTTCCGGTCTTAAGTGTAAAAGGCAAGCCCGATAGCTCCAGTGCCACAGGCATAACCTATGATGGGACTAAACTCGGTAAGCCACAATTCGACGCAGTTGAATTCAGCGGATACTCGCTCCTTCAGTTTCTCACCTTCATCCGGGGCATAGGCATGCATCACGGCTACATGCACCGGGTTTTGCCCCACTTTTTCTCTCATCATTTGCAGAATGCGTTCTATGCCGTGCTTCCGGTTTCTCACTGCCCCGGCAAAATGCACCGTCTGGGAAACAGTAAAGATTGGCCTGATATTAAGTATCGAGCCTACTTGAGAGGCTATCTTGGGTACGCGCCCGGAGCGGTAAACATGGCGGATGGTATCTAGGAGGACGATAACGCTTACTTTGTCTCTTACCTCCATGGCGGCATCAACCACCTCTGCCAGGTTCTTTCCCTCTGCGGCTGCCCGCGCCCCAGCCAGAGCCACAAAACCTTCGGCAGGGGTGGCGGTATTGGAGTCCAATATTTCTATGGAAATGCCGGGAAATTCACTTTTGGCTATCTCTTTAGCTCTCTGAGCAACATTATAGACGGTACTCAGTTTGACTGAGACGGTTACACAGAGAATACTCTGAGCTAATTTACTCGCCTCGCGGTAGGCTTTAAGGCAGTCCTCAGGTGAGGCGGCTGCCGTCTTAAATGACCCTGGGTCTTTCAGGAATAATTCATACGCCTCTGAAGGCGTTACATCTACCCAGTCTTTGTAGAGTTTGCCCCCGGCAAAGAAGTTAAGCGGGATGATTTGAATCTCATACTGCTTGGTCAGTTCCCTGGTGAGGCAAGCGATACTATCGGTAACAACAGCTACCTTTTGCGTTTGTAACCTCCTCTATTTCGCTGTTCTTGCCGGGAGATAGCGAGTGGTTTCGCAACCGAACCTTCGGTTACCCCTGCGCAGCCATCTTTCCAGCAGCGATGGCACCAAGAAAAGCCCCCACATCACCAGAATGAGACCGATAAGGGTGGACAAGGAAAGCCTGCCACCGGCATAGTAAGCAACCATGGTCAGCGTTAAGAGCCCTGAGATAATCAGTAAAGCTATCCTCAACCAACGCTGCCGCAGGCGGATGAAGGCAGCTATAGTTAAGGCTAGAGTGATAAAGCTGAGACTAATCCAGGGAGCAAAATAATATAAGCGTGGTAAACTATACTCGTTGAATCTGGCGTCTGGCGCTATGGTTATAAACCAGCCGATGATAATTGGCATGGGCAGTAGCATGAGAGAACTAAAAAGCCAATCTCTCTTGGTTGTTTGCACTATAATGGCGAAGAGCCACCATAGTGCCAGCGGGAAATAGAGGGGTAAAGCTAGTAATGACCACCCTTTGGGTAGATAAAGTAAAAGGAGGCCAATGATGATTACTGGTAGTAAGGAGTAACCCAGCCAGGGGAAAACCCACGCGGGTTTACCACGCAGCCAACCATAGATGGTAGTTCCCAGGGTTAAAATAATCATGACTGATAACCAGCCAATATGATGCCACCAATTGAGGGCAAACAGGAGTCCGAAAAGCAGATGCGGCATTGAGGCAAGGAGCGCCTGCTGCCAGCTACCCTGGCTATGGGCTTCATATATCTGCCGGGCAATCAATTTGGCTGAGCCCAATAGACCAAGGCAAGTCTCAGTTGCCTCTTCTTCAGATAGCCCGGATTCCTTCAGTTCCTGGAGCCTGTCTTCGATATGGGTCTCCAGCTCACTGATAACCTCCCCCTGCTCGGAGGGGTCAATCCTTAAATTGGCTCTGATGTATTCCAGGTAATGACTCAGTGAGGCGGTCATGGTTGTCATCCTTTATTGACTTGCTGGTTGAAAAATCAGGTTCACCGCATTCAGGAAGTCCTGCCACTCAACTCTCTCTGCGGCTAGCTTAGAGCGACCTTTAGCTGTGATGTGATAATACCGCCTTGGGCGACTGTTGGACAGCATCTGCCACTTACCCTGGATTAAACCCGCCTTCTCTAAACGATGCAGAGCTGGATAAAGAGTCCCTTCTTTAAATTTGAAATAACCTTGACTCCTTCTCTCAAGCTCCTTGATAATCTGATAACCATACATTGGCTGCTGCCCAATCAAACAAAGAAGCAGGGAATCGGAACTACCTTTGATCAGCTCTCGTTTCTGTGCCATTTTTACCTCGTTTCCTATAATACATAGAATAT
>CAZUSN010000084.1:0-6835 GCA_964623035.1 uncultured Dehalococcoidaceae bacterium
CCACCTCCGGCCCCTCATCCCAGTCCAGCCCCAGCCAGCGCAGCCCATCAAGAATCGCCTCCAGCGCCCCTTCAACTTTACGAGCGACATCCGTATCCTCAATGCGAATGATAAAACTGCCCCCGGTATGACGGGCAAAGAGCCAGTTAAAAAGGGCTGTCCGGATATTGCCCACATGGGGGAAACCGGTGGGGCTGGGGGCAAAGCGAACTCTAACTTGTTGGTTCATTTTCAACTTTCAAATATGCAAACTTCTTTTCCCCCATTCTACCACCTAATTCAATAACCGTTCTAGCTAATTTCCTTTAACGCCTTCTCCAAATCAGCAGGCAACTCAGAGGTAAACTCCACGTATTCACCGGTAGATGGTAGCCTGAAACCCAAACGACAGGCATGGAGGAACTGGCGGGGGAGGTGGGGAGACTTTACTCCATAAACTGAGTCTCCTACCACCGGATAGCCGATAGCTGAGAGGTGAACCCGTATCTGGTGGGTGCGCCCTGTCTCCGGAATAACCTCAAGCAGAGTATAGTCGTTGATATACTTGATTACCTGATATTGAGTGCGCGCCTCCCTGCCTCCGGTCACCACCGCCATCCGTTTGCGGTTGCCGGGGTCACGCCCAATGGCTGCTTCAATGATGCCACGCTCCGGAGTAAGACGCCCCTTGACCAGTACCAGATAAGCCTTGACAATGGCACGAGACTTGAACTGGTCAATCAGGTTAAACTGCGCCGTCCGGTTCTTGGCAACCAGCATCACCCCTGAGGTATCCTTGTCCAGTCGATGCACAATCCCCGGTCGCAATGAATCGCTGATGCCAGTCAAGTGAGGAAAGTGAGACAAAATCGCATTGACCAGAGTGTGGTCAGGGTGTCCCGGCGCCGGGTGCACCGTCAACCCCGCCGGCTTATCGACAACGAGCAGGTCGTCATCTTCATAAAGAATTTTAAGCGGGATTGCCTGCGGCGATAAGGGACTGGGCGGTGTGGGGGGTATGAGGATATCTATCCTGTCGCCAGCATCAAGCTTAAGGCTCGGCTTGGCAATACGACCGTTAACCGTAATCTGCCCTTCAACGATAAGCTTTTGCGCCTGAGTTCGGGAGAGCTCGGGACATCTTTCACCGACAAACTTGTCCAGACGAATCCCTGACTTATCAGCCACAAAATTGTATGTTTTGTCCATGCTAGTGCTTCTCGATTTTAGCGGAACGGAGGAGCGAGTAAGCAAAGATGATAATGCCAATGGTTACCGAGGCATCAGCAAAATTAAAGGCTGGCCAGTAACTGAAATCAATGAAATCGGTAATGTAGCCCAGGCGGAGCCGGTCAATCAAATTACCCAATGTGCCACCCAGAAGCAGCCCGAGAGCCAACTTGCTCAGTCTGCTATCAAGCCAGGGAAAGGAGCGGGAGATGAATAAGCCATAGACCAAAATGACGAAGATAGCTACTAGGGCAACAATGGTGAGGATAAATGATTGACCATGAAATAAGCCGAAGGCAGCGCCTGTATTATGGACATGGGTTATGCGAAAGAATCCCAGCTTAAATAGCGACTCTCCCTCGAGTAGATTCGTCCTTATCCATGCTTTGCTGAGCTGGTCAAAAACTAATATGATTAACCCGATAAGGAGAAAAAACACGCTCCACAGCTTATGCCGGAGGCGATTTACCTTTTGCATTCTTTGCCTGCTGCGCTTTACATTGCATACACAAGCTTGCTTGCGGTAGTGCTTCTAATCGGGCTGGGTCTATCGGTTGACCACAGCTATCACATAAGCCATAGGTGCCTTTTTCAAATTTATGTAAAGCGTGCTCCACAGCAGCCAGTTGCTCGTTAATGCGCTTCTCAAGAGCTAACCTTTTCTCCAACTCGAGAGCCTCGGTAGCCTCCTCCTCCCTTTTGCCAAATGGACTACCTTCTCGTCTTTCATCTTTAGGAGTAGAACTGGCTTTTATCTGCTCCAATTCCTTGTGCAAACGCTTCTTCTCCCCTTCCAAACGGGAACGAAGTATATTGAAATCAGTTGTCATTTTCCCCTCCCCTGCTTTCAAGTTTGAGATAGGTTGTTTCTGGTTTCGCCTATTAAGTCCACCCATATGTATTATAATACTATTTTATACTATTACAAATGTTATCCAAGAAAACAATGGCAGGCAGAATAGTTCAGTCCAGCATCACCCGCAACTGACGAATGGTACCGATTGCTTGTCCACGCCAATGATTATTGGCAAAGATAAAAGTCTTTTCCGCCATGCTGTCGAGTTTGCGGATTTTAGGCAGCCACTCGCTGAGCTCCTCCGGAGTATAGCTATAATCATACCTCTCATAAGCTTGCTCATGTTGCCACCATTTGGCGCTATTACGCCCGTGAAAGCGGACATAGCCGATATTACTGGTTGCCTCAGCAAGTGGGGGCAAAAGATTAGGTAACTGCGGTTCATCAACACAACAGAAGCCTAAATCATGCTGACGGAGCCAGTCAAATATTTCTTTCCTTAGCCACCGGGCATTACGAAACTCAATCACCGTCGGCAAGTCTCCCAAACGTTCTTTGAACAGTTCAAGATAGCTCCAGTTATGACGATTGAACTCGAAACTATAGGGAAACTGAGCCAGGACACAACCCAGCTTCCCCAAAGCAATAATAGACTCCGATAGCTGGCAAAAAGCCTTAAAAACATGGTCATTATCTTCCCGCTTGTGGGTCATCTCCTGGTTTGCCTTAATGGAGAAGAGAAAGCCTTCGCCCGTTTTCTGTGCCATGGCTTTTAGATTGGATGGCTTGGGCAAGGCATAATAGGTTGAGTTTATCTCACAGGTGTTAAATTCTCGGGCATAGTAGCTCAGCCATTCCCGCCTGGGCATACCCATCGGGTAAAAATTGCCCACCCAGTCGTCATAGCTGAATCCTGAAGTACCAAGATATAACATGTCTTTAGTGTAGCTTATTTATTCTCTTTGGTCAATGCTGGGTTGACCTTCGGATAGCTTGACACTTTTGGTCAATCAGAATTATACTAAAAATGTTGGTGTAACGCGGGGTGGAGCAGTGGCAGCTCGTCGGGCTCATAACCCGAAGGTCGTTGGTTCAAATCCAACCCCCGCTACCAATGGAATTTGAGAGGCACAGAATTGGAGTCTGTGCCTTGTTTTATTTGGCCTACTTAACCAAATCTAATTACGTTTAGCTTCCCCTGGCTTAGTCACCACAATATCAAAGGTTGTTTGTTATTAAAAACTATATCCATTGATGATGTATAATATAATAACGCTTTGAATTAAAGGAAACACTTCATGGTCTGGATATATACGATTGTCAGCGTTATTCTAGTCAGCCTCATATCACTGGTGGGCATATTCTTTCTGGCGGCTGACAGGGTCAGGTTGCAAAAAATACTGCTTGTCTTGGTTAGCTTCGCCATCGGGGGGCTGGCCGGCGATGCCTTTATTCACCTTATTCCGGAGGCTTTTGATGAGTTGGGGACTGGACTATCCACTTCGCTTCTTATTATCCTGGGTATGTTCGTCTTCTTCAGTGTGGAGAGGTTTATCCGTTGGCGTCATTGCCATGCTCCCACTTCCGAGCACCATGTGCATCCCGTGGCCACTTTGAATATCATCGGGGACGCTGTTCACAATCTTATCGATGGCATTCTTATTGGCGCCAGTTACATAGTTAGCCTTCCTATCGGTGTGACGACGACCGTGGCTGTTGTGCTGCACGAAATACCGCAGGAAATTGGTGATTTTGGTATTCTTGTCCACGCCGGTTTCTCCGTCAAAAAATCCCTCTTGTTCAACTTTGCGTCTGCGCTGACGGCAATCCTGGGAGCGCTCTTTGCTCTGACCATAGGTTCGCATGTTCAGGAGTTTTCTTTCATCATGCTCCCGGTCACCGCGGGTGGATTTATTTATATCGCTGGCTCTGACCTCATTCCTGAAGTCCAGGAGACCTGTGGTGGCGCAGGCATTACCTTAGCGCATTTCTTTACGATTCTACTCGGTATCGGACTTATGTCCCTGCTCGTTTTGCTCGACTAACCAGGATTGCCGTAGCCAGGCACCCTTTGGACTACCATAAGAAACTAAAGAGCAGGAAAGTAACCGTAGAGTTCAACCTGCTCTGCTTGAATTGAGAGAGCCTGGTCTGGTCTTCTTTTAATTATCCACCCTTGTTAAGAACCCGCTTCAGCAACTCATCAAAGGCTTCAAACCACTTTAGCTTTATCTCATCACTCCAGGAAGGGTCAAACGTGGGAAATTTGGTAAGCAGCATTCTGCCCCAAGGTCCTTGTTCTGGAATTTCTTCCGAACTTTGTGGCATAACCAAATTCCGACTTGTCCTAAAAACCGTTCTTTTAGCAGGAATTTTAATCCCAGTGCTTGTGCGGGGCGACCTGAATCGTTTGATGATGAATGGAGAAAGCGGCATCCCGGCGTCTGTCGCCAGCTCAACAAAGAACTTGATGCATTTGCGCTTAACTTCATCGGTCAACTGGAAAGTCTCACGGAAAATCTCATCCAGCTGAGAATAAGTAGCATTCTGTAATTCCAGTGAACTGTGCATGATAAAGCCAAAAGCTTCAGAAACTATTTCTCTGAGGAGTTCTGCCCTTTGCTCACCCTTAGCGGAAACAAGCGGTTGCAAACGGGCGGTAGGTTGCCCCTTGGCATCAATGAGCCCCAAAAACCTCAATGCCGCCATAAGCTGGGTACCCGTGCTGCCGGAGAGAGTATCGCCCCAGTAACTTCGGTCAATACGCGAAGGAACCCGCTGTTGCAACCCTTCGATAAAATTCCGAAAGGTACGGTAGGAAACATAAGGAGGTAGACGACTCCGGCTTTTCTCAGTAATCATAAGTCGCCTCTAGCACTTACCAGTTCCATTATATTTTACTATAGCTCATATTTCAAGAGACGTCCACCTTACCCCCACAGAGCTAAAGGAATCAGGAAACACTCTCCATTGCTATTCCAGAACAGGTCTTTTTGCATTGTGGAATTTTATTAGGATAAAGAAGAACTGGAAAGGACAAAAATTGACGGAGGCTTTTGGCACGCATTAGGATGACATTCATAAAGACTAAAAAAGGAAAGGAGGCAATGAACATGGGAACATCAATTGAATATCAGAAGCTCATGACGGAAATAGTGTATATCAACTTGCCCGGACCTGAGGTACCGTCTCCAGGGATGAGCGGCGGTGAACTGCTGCATGGCTTCCTGTCAGAACTTCATCAGGCGCCGAACTCGGAGATGCAGAGCTACGTAGATTCTCTATGTAAAAAGTGGAACATACACTATCGAAATCACAAAGGCTAATTGAGAGCTTAATAAATTAGGTAAATCAAATTTAAGGAGGAAAATATGAAAAGGAGCAGGATTGCTGCCATTGATGTTGGCACGACTAAAGTGTGCACCATTATGGCTAGTACTGATGGCAGTGAGAACCTCCGCATTCTCGGAGTTGGCGTTGCCCCTTCCTTCGGATTGCAGAAAGGCTTGGTAGTTAACATTAATGAAGCCAAGGAGTCTATTAGAGAATCAGTAAGGAAAGCTGAGCAAAGCGCGGGTTATCGGCTCGAATCGGCTTATGTAGGTGTCACCGGCAGACACATCACTTCCGTGAATAACCGGGGGGCAATTGCCATTACTCGCAATGACCAATTGGTGCGTCCGGATGACCTAAAGCGTGTCCTCGAAGTAGCCCGCAGTATCAAGGTACCCAGCGAGCAAAAACTGCTCCACATCATTCCCCGAAATTACATCGTGGATGGTCAGGAAGGAATCAGGAACCCGGTGGGCATGCACGGTTTCCGCTTGGATGTGGAAACACACATTATCACCGCAGCGGTAACATCGGTCCAGAACCTGACCAAATGCATTCGCAACATAGGAGTGGATATCACTGACCTAATCATGGAGCCACTGGCTAGCGCTGAAGCTGTCCTGACCCCGGAGGAAAAACAAGATGGCGTCCTAATGGCTGACATTGGTGGTGGGACCACTGACATCGCTGTCTTCAAGGACAATACTATCTTTTATACTTCAGTTTTGCCAGTTGCTGGCTATCAGATTACAAGAGATATTTCCATCGGACTTGGGGTCTCCTTTGACCTAGCCGAGGAAATGAAAAAGAGATACGGCAATGTTACACCTTTGGAGGAGGCTTACGTTGATAAGGAAATGACCGTGGTCCAGGACGGACATACAGTTTCCTATAGTGATTTATTGGAAATTATCCGTGTTCGGGTGGACGAACTACTCAGGCTTATCCTGCTGGAACTCCCCCAAAAAGACTTTTTCAAGCTTATACCTTCAGGAATTGTGCTTACCGGCGGCGGAGCCAACTTGCCCGGCATCGCCGAGCTGGGAGAAAAAGTGACCAAGCTCCCGGTGAGAATTGGCTATCCCGTCACCCTTTTTGGAATCTCGGATGTCCTGCGTGACCCGGCTTATGCCACAAGCGTTGGGCTTCTCTTATGGAAGATAAATAATAAGGATACCCGAGCCTGGCAAACCAAAGAAAGCCATCTTCGAAGATTCTTTTCCCGTATCTTCCATCACTTTCATTAGAGAAAAGCATATAAATAATAAGGTATAAAAGGAGATAAAAATGGCAAGATCAGCTTATGTTCCTAGCCCAGCAAATATTAAAGTCATCGGTTTAGGTGGTGCTGGCTGCAATGCCGTCACCCGAATGGTTCGTGAGCAAATCCGTGGCGTTGAGTTTATTGCCATGAATACTGATGCTCAGCATCTTGAAATCACAGATGCCGGAGTGCGTATCCAGCTTGGTGAAAAGCTCACCCGCGGCTTAGGCGCT
>CAZUSN010000085.1:0-6749 GCA_964623035.1 uncultured Dehalococcoidaceae bacterium
ATAGCTGAGCATGTCCCAGAAGCTCCTGGACAACCCTTAAATCAGCACCTCCATCAAGGAGGTGAGTGGCGAAGGTATGACGTAGCAGGTGAGGGTGGACCTGTTTATCGATATTGGCAACGCGGGCGTATTTTTCCAGTATCTTCTGGATGCGGCGCGCCGGGAGGCGTCCTCCATAGCGGTTGAGAAATACGGCACTGCTTTTTTTCTTTCCCAAAAGTTCCGGTCTGCCCCGGCTCAGATAAACGCTAAGCATCCGGGCAGCTGGCTCGCCAATAAGAACCACCCGTTCCTTAGACCCTTTTCCCCAGACACGGATTTCATTGGTCTCGAGGTTAAGTTGCTCCAGGTCCAGGCTCACCAGTTCACTGACTCTGAGACCAGAAGCGTAGAGCAATTCCAGTAGAGCGCGGTCCCGCTGTCCCTGCGGTGTCGCTAAATCAGGGGCTTCCAGAAGCCGTACTGTTTCTTCAACGGTAAGAAAGGAAGGCAAGCGCCTATCCAGTTTGGGCGAAGAAGCCTTCTCGAAAGGATTGCTTGAGATTATCCCCTCACGTACCAGATAGCGATAAAAAGAGCGGATGGCAGATAGTTTGCGGGCAATGCTCGGTTTGACCACGCCCTGAGCCATGAGCCAAGAGATATAATCGCGCAGCACATGCTTATCCACCTCTTCCAGTGAGCCGATTTTCCTCTGGCTGAGGAACTGGAAGAAGCCCCTTTCCGTGCCCCGCTTGCGGTTGCCCAATAAATCATTGGTATAATTGCGCACCGTATAGGGCGAAACCCCCCGCTCCGCCTCAAGGTAATTTATGTATCTATTAAAGATTTGCTGCATAGAGCTAATCATGCCGGCAGTTTACCTCTATACTCGCACTTATTGCATTTTGCCCATCTCCCCAGGTAGAGGGTGAGCAGTCCGCCGCACTTGGGGCAGGGCTGGGGGAGGGGTTTAAAGTTGGTGGCAAACTGGCAGTCTGGATAATTGCTGCAGCCGTAGAATAAGCGTTTCTTTTTGCTCATTTTTTCCACCAGCTCACCACCGCACTGGGGGCATTTAACGCCAATCTGGAAAGGTTTGGTAAATTTGCACTCAGGGTACCCACTGCAGGCCAGGAATTTACCGAATCGCCCCTTTTTGATAGCCAGGGGCTTGCCACATTTGGGACAGGTCTCTTCGATAAGCTCATCAGGCAGCTTAATCTTTTCCACCTTTTGAAAGGCGTTTTCCAGGTCTTTGGAAAGGGGGATGTAGAAGTTGCTTACCACACTCACCCAATCTCGATTCTTGCTGACGATATCATCCAGTTCATCTTCCATATTGGCGGTGAACTTGATGTCAACGATGTCAGCGAAATACTGGTGCAGCAGGTCGTTGACGACAAAGCCCAGCTCAGTGGGGTGGAAATCCCCTTTAATTTTGGTGACATAGTCTCGCTCCTGAATGGTGGACAGGATGGGGGCGTAGGTGCTGGGGCGCCCGATGCCCCATTGTTCCAGCATCTTGACCAGTGTGGCTTCAGTGAAACGGGGCGGGGGTTGAGTAAAGTGCTGCTCCGAGAAAAGTTTTAACAGTTTAAGCTCATCGCCTTTCTGCAGAGGAGGCAGTGTCCTTTTCTTTTCCTCTTCCTCAGCTTCATCTCTGCTTTCAAGATAAAGGATGATAAATCCCGGGAATATGTTCACTGAGCTTATAGTTCGGAACAGATAATTCGACTTTGGGCTTCTGGCTTCAACATCAACCGTGGTGTTATCAAATAAAGCGTTTGCCATCTGGCTAGCCACCATTCGTTTCCAGATAAGCTCGTAGAGTCGGTACTGGCTGACGGTGAGGTATTTCTTGATTAGCGACGGTTCTCGTGAGATTTTTGTCGGGCGGATGGCTTCGTGTGCTTCCTGGGCTCCTTTTATCTTTCTGGCGAAGTAACGGGCGTGGGGTGGCAGAAATTGAGAGCCATACTTGCTTTGAATGAATTCTCGGGTTTCGGCTATCGCTGCTGGTGCAACCCGGGTAGAGTCAGTTCGCATGTAGGTAATCAGCCCGACGCTACCTTCATCACCAATAGGGAGACCTTCATAGAGTTGTTGAGCCACTGCCATGGTCTGTTTCGCGGTGAAGTAGAGCTTACGCCAGGCTTCCTGCTGCAAGGTGCTGGTGATAAACGGTGGCGCTGGTGGGCGGTTTACTCTTTTGGTGCTTACTTGGGAAACACGGTAACCTGCCTGTTCCAGTTCATTTTTAATTCTGGTCGCTTCCGGCTCATTGGGGATTTCCAGCTTGGTGCCATCTATAAACCCAATCAACATTGCTCTGAAGGGGAACTTTTTCGCCTTCTTGGTCAGCTCGGCTTCAATCGTCCAGTATTCCACGGGAACGAAATCCTGAATCTCCCGCTCCCGGTCGATGATGACCTTCAATGCCACGGACTGGACTCTGCCGGCAGAGAGCCCGCGTTTCACTTTCTTCCAGAGCAGGGGGCTGAGCTTATAGCCAACCAATCTATCGAGGACGCGCCGCGCCTGCTGGGCGTTGACCAGTTGCATATCTATGGAGCGGGGATTATTGAAGGCATGTCTGACGGCTTCCTCGGTTATTTCGTGGAAAACAACGCGGCGGTAAGGTTTGCGGTTTGTTTTGGTCACCTCAGTCAGGTGCCAGGCAATCGCCTCTCCCTCACGGTCGGGGTCGGTCGCCAGAAATACCGTGGAGGCAGTTTTGGCAGCCTGTTTCAGCTCGCCGACAAGCTTAGCCTTATCTCTGGGCACCACATATCTGGGGACAAAGCCATTTTCTATATCCACCCCTAATTGACTCTTGGGCAAGTCCCTGATATGACCCAGTGAAGCTTTGAGGCTGTAGCCTTTACCTAATATCTTGTTCAGTGTTCTGGCTTTAGCCGGTGATTCCACAATAACCAAATTCCTGCTCATCGAAACTATTCCACCCTTACCTTGTATTCTTCTCTGACCTCTCGGGCCAGGACATAGCTCATTGGTCCCAGTTGCTTGACCAGACCCTTAAGCTCCATCATCGCCAGGGTGCTGCTGACGGTGGCTATTGGTAGCCCGCTGCTGCGGCACACCTCATCAACATGGGTTGGCTCAGCACTGAGCTGTTTTAATAGCAAGGACTCGGTCTCAGTTGTCGGCAGTACCTCTCTCATCTCAATCTGGCGGGCGACGTTCCTCAGGTTCAATTCTTCCAGAATATCGGTGTAGTCTCGAACTAACTTGGCTCCTTCCTGAATGAGGTGATTGGTGCCTCGACTGGCGGGCGATAGGATACTGCCCGGAATGGCAAACACTTCTCTATTTTGCTCCAAGGCTAGGTGTGCGGTAATCATAGCGCCACTCGTCTCATCGGCTTCAGTGACCAGAACGCCCAGGCTGAGCCCGCTCATAATGCGGTTACGCCGGGGGAAGTTATCCGCTCTGGGTCTGGTGCCCAGAGGGTACTCGCTGAGCAGGGCACCTTGCTGCATAATACGGTGCGCTAGGTCAGCGTTATCAGCCGGGTAAACAATATCAAGCCCGCTGGCAAACACAGCAATGCTCCTGCCCCCGGCAGCTAACGCTGCCTGATGGGCTACTGAATCAATCCCTTTCGCCAGACCACTGACAATGGTAATCTTACTTTGTGCCAGGTCAGTCACCATTTCTTCGGTTACCTGCCTCCCGTAAACCGTTGCCCGACGGGTGCCCACCACCGCCAGACACCATTCGTCCTGCGGCAGCAGAGAGCCTTTGATATAAAGTATTGGTGGATAGTCATATATTTCTTTGAGTCGAGATGGATAGCTCGGGTCATGATAGGTGAGCACCTTCACCCCGTAGTGCTCCAGTTTTTCCATCTCCGCTTCTAGAGAAATCTTGGGTCGCCAGGAGGTGATAGCCTGAATGACACTGCGGTCAAGCCCGGCGTTTTTTAATTCTGCCGACGCCGCCTGCCAGGCACTCTCCAGAGCGCCAAAGTAGTTCTCCAGTTGGCTGAATCTCACCCGGCCAATGCCGGGGATAAGGCTGAAGCCTACCCAGTATTTGATGTCTTTATCAGTCATCTTAAGAGCAATTCTAGCATAGAGGTATGATGGAGACAATGAAAAGATGCACAGAAGATTGTTTAGTAACCCCTCACCCTTTATCCCTCTCCCCTTTCAAAAGGGGAGAGGGAAGAGGTTTTGAGAGGGGCGAATCCCCTCTCTTATATCTGCTCCCCCTTTTTAAAGGGGCAAAGCCCTGATGTGCTTACAGAGCGTTTAAGAGGGACAACGTCCCTCTTTTACTTTTACTCCCCCTTCCCTTGCCAAGGGAAGGGGGGCAGGGGGATAGGTTACTATAACAATTTACAAGTGCGCAATTAACGGGGGCTGGGAGAGGTTAGTTTAGAAGCAACGAAGCCTCTATAAATGGGGTGGCGGAGAGGGTGGGATTCGAACCCACGGTAGCCAAAGGCTACTCACGCTCTCCAGGCGTGCCTGATAGTCCACTCCAGCACCTCTCCGCAAGCTATAGCTTAAGACCTGGTCATGTACTATTTCAAGTTCTTGAATTAACAATCATTAGTTAATAGAAGCGGAGAGGGTGGGATTCGAACCCACGCTCCACATAAGTGAAGACCGCTTTTCGAGAGCGGCACCATGAACCACTCGGTCACCTCTCCTGACTTCAAAATTCTACCTTAAAACCTCACTCGGTATCAAGATTGTCATCATCTTAGCAGTAACAACTCTAGGTTGACAAAAAGAAATCGCCGAATTAAGCTGTTAGCAAGGTTCAGAACGACCAAGAACGAATGCCGGTTGATAGTCAAGTCCGTAAAACATAAGGTCAGTCAGAAAGGAGGAGCATCATGGCTAAAGGTTACCTGGGCAGAATACTTTTTGTAGACCTGACCCGAAGGAAATGTCAAGAGGAAACACTAAGCGAGGAGATGTGCCGGGATTTCATGGGTGGCTATGGCATTGGTGCCAGGATTCTATATGAGAGGATGAAGCCCCGTATTGACCCCTTGGGACCTGATAATATGATTGGTTTCATGACTGGCCCTTTGACCGGCACTCCAGCGCTATGCAGTGGCAGGTTCGTGGTCATCGGTAAGTCTCCCCTTACCGGAACCTGGGGTGACACCAATTGCGGTGGTGACTTTGGACCTAATTTGAAATTTGCCGGTTTCGATGGTGTTTTCTTTAGCGGTACCGCATCGAGTCCGGTCTATCTCTATATTGAGAATGGTAAGCCGGAGCTAAAGGATGCCACTCAATTATGGGGCAAGGACTGTCTGGAGACGGATGACATTTTGAAGAATGTTCATGGCAAAGACACCAGCGTTGCCTGCATTGGCCCGTCCGGCGAGAAGCTTTCCCTCATCGCTGCGGTCATCAATGAGAAGGGGAGGGCTGCGGGCAGGTCGGGGATGGGGGCGGTGATGGGTGCCAAGAAGCTGAAGGCACTGGCGGTCAGAGGCGACCTGAAGGTGCCCTTGGCGGATGAAGCCAAAGCCAACCAGCTCCGCAAGAAATGGGCGACTCAGCTTAAAGGTTCGGGCGAAACATTTAGAGATTATGGCACCTGCGGGATTACCGAAGCTAGTGCCCTGAGTGGAGATTCACCGGTGAAGAATTGGGCTGGAGCTGGCTATACCGATTTCTTCTCCAAGGCCAAAAACATCAGCGATGATGCCGTAATCGCAGAACAGGAACGCAAATATGGCTGCTGGCAGTGCACTATCCGCTGTGGTGGGCATATGAAGGCAAAGCCGGGGCGGGCGAGTGTCTGCCACAAGCCTGAATACGAGACGCTGTGCATGACAGGCACTTTGTGCCTCAATGATGACCTCGAATCTATCATTCGCTTCAATGATATTTGCAATGCCTATGGTATAGATACCATTTCCGCTGGTTCAGCCATTGCTTTTGCCATCGAATGCTACGAAAAAGATGTCCTCACCAAGAACGATGTCGGCATGGCACTGCGTTGGGGCGATGGCAAAGCGGTGTCCACCCTTGCCGAGAAAATCGCCAAGCGCGAGGGCATTGGTGACCTACTGGCTGATGGCATCATGCGGGCAGCGGCGAAGATAGGCAAGGGGGCGGAACAATTTGCTGTTCACGTGCAGGGGCAGGAGATTCCGGCTCATGACCCGCGCTTTTATCCTGCTCTCGCCGTGACCTACCGTATGGATGCGACTCCGGCACGCCACACCCAAGGCGGGCGGGCTTGGATTATGGGAGTTGACTTCCTCAGTGATGAGAGAAGCAACAAATATGATTACACCAACACCGGCGAGCTACAGAAGAAAGCGATGAATATGATGCACATCGTCAATGCTGCTGGGTTATGCATGTTTGGTTATTTGTCTTATCCCGTACAGTACATTCCTGATTTTCTGACCGCGGTCACCGGGTGGGAGTATACTCTGGATGATTGCCTGGATATTGGGGAACGCATTGCCAACATGCGCCATTTGTTCAACCTGCGCGAGGGACTGAACCCGCTTAAGTATTTCTTTAATCCGCGGGCAGTGGGCAAGCCACCGCTCAAGGAAGGTCCGGTAGCCAATGTGACCCTTGATGATGTCACCTTGGTCAAGGACTATCTGAAAGCTATGGATTGGGACTTGACCACCACTATGCCCAGCGCTAAAAAGCTGAGGGAGCTTGGCTTGAGCCAGTTAGCTAAAGGTTTATAGCTTCAGGCAGAATAGATGCCATTGATATGGTGCTGAAGCGAAACGGCTGATGAGAAAACCC
>CAZUSN010000086.1:0-4492 GCA_964623035.1 uncultured Dehalococcoidaceae bacterium
CGGAGATTATTGCCAGAGAAGCCAAAATCTTTGATATTGTCAATCCCAATATCACGCTGATTGGACTGAGACTTATCTACCAGATGAACAAAACTTAGCCAAATGGGGGGTGCTTCCAAAGGAGACAATGATGCTAGCGAACAAAACCATAGTTCTGGGCATAACTGGAGGTATTGCGGCCTACAAAGCTGCCGACCTTGCCAGTAAATTAACCCAGGAGGGGGCTAAAGTTGAAGTAATTATGACCGAAGCCGCCACCAAGTTGATATCGCCTTTGACCTTGGGCGCCCTCACCCAGACAAAGGTGGTAACCGATATGTTTGAGCCAACTTCAGAGTATAACCTGGAACATATTGCCTTGGCTGAAGCGGCGGATGTCGTGGTCATCGCCCCGGCAACAGCCAATACCATCGCCAAAATAACCGCCGGCATCGCCGACAATATGCTTACCTCTGTGGTGCTGGCAACCAAAGCTCCAATTATCATTGCTCCGGCAATGAACGTGAATATGTGGCAGAACTCGATTACTCAGGAGAACATCGCCAGGCTGAAAGCCAGGGGGTTTGTCATTGTTGACCCGGCATACGGTCGCCTCGCTTCGGGTGCAATCGGGCACGGGCGTCTGGCGGAAATTGAGACCATCATCGGCACCATAAAGCAGGTACTGGGCAGAAAAGGTGATTTGGCTGGTAAACGCATCGTGGTTACCGCAGGTGGCACTCAGGAGCCAATTGACCCGGTGCGCCATATCGGGAACCGGTCTTCAGGTAAGATGGGCTATGCTGTGGCGGAAGCTGCCCGGGATAGGGGGGCAACGGTAACTTTAATCTCCGCACCCGCCTCCCTGCCGGAACCGGCGGGCATTGAAGTAATAAATGTCCAAACCGCCAGCCAGATGAAAGAGGCGGTAGCCAAAGCGGTAATCAAGGCTGACGCCCTGATTATGGCAGCGGCGGTGGCTGATTACCAGCCCAGAGCCGTCTCTAAAGCCAAGATTAAGAAAGATGCCCCGAGCCTGACCCTGGAGCTGGTCAGAACCCCGGATATCCTCACCGAAGTCAAGGGAAATTTTATAAAAGTCGGCTTTGCTGCGGAAAGCGAAGATGTTATTGCCAATGCTAAAAAGAAGCTTGAGCAAAAGAAGCTTGACCTTATAGTGGCTAATGACATTACGGCTGCTGATAGTGGTTTCGGCGCTGACACCAATAAAGTGACTATCATTGACCGGGATGGCAGAGCAGAAGAGCTGCCCCTCCTAAGCAAAAGAGAGGTGGCAGAGAAAATACTGGATAGAATAGCCGAATTTATCAAAAAGAGGTAATTATGACGCAAACTCCAAAAATTGAATCTGAAATGCCCAGAGCTTATGAGCCGGGAAAGGTGGAGCAAAAGTGGTACCGGTTCTGGCTGGAGAAAGGCTACTTCAAGCCTAAGATTGACCTGAAGAACAAACCCTTTGTCATCATCATGCCGCCGCCCAACGTTACCGGCGAGCTTCACCTCGGGCACGCCCTGACCGCCACTATGGAGGATATCCTGACCCGCTGGCACCGCATGAAAGGTGAGCCAACCCTGTGGCTTCCGGGAGTTGACCATGCCGGGATTGCTGCTCAGGTGGTGGTGGAGAAAATGCTGGCGGCTGAAGGCATAGACCGACATAAGCTGGGGCGGGAAAAGTTCCTGGAAAGAATGTGGCAATGGGCCAAGAGCTGCCGCAGCACCATCGCCAGACAACATCAAAGGTTAGGCGCCTCCTGCGACTGGGACCGGGAGGTCTTCACCCTGGATGAGAAACCGAGCCGGGCGGTGCGCACCGCTTTTGTCCGCCTGTACGAGAGAGGATTAATCTACCGTGGAGAGCGGATTATCAATCGGTGTCCCCGCTGCGCTACTGCTATCTCCGACCTTGAGGTAGAGCACAAAGACATTTCCGGGCATCTATATTATGTCAAATATCCTCTGGCGGATGGCGTTAAAGATTTTATAACCGTAGCTACCACCCGACCGGAGACCATACTTGGCGATACCGCGGTGGCGGTTAACCCCGAAGACAAACGATATAAGGATATGGTTGGCAAAAAGGTCATCCTGCCCGCCTTGAAGCGGATAATACCCATCATCGCTGATGATGCAGTTGACCCTGAATTCGGCACCGGGGCGGTCAAAATTACCCCGGGGCATGACCCGGTGGACTTTGAGGTAGCCCAGCGCCATAATTTACCCTTAATCAATATCCTGAACCCGGACGCCACCATGAACGAAAACGCCGGACCATACGTCGGGCTTGACCGCTTTGCCTGCCGCAAGGCGATACTTGCCGACTTAGAAAAAGAGGGACTTCTGGTCAAAGTAGAAGACCACCGGCATGCCGTGGGGCACTGTGTGCGCTGCCAGACCATGGTCGAGCCAATCGCCAGCCAGCAGTGGTTCATCAAAGCTGAGCCAATAGCACAGCCAGCCATTGAAGCCGTCACCAGCGGGCGCATCACCGTCATCCCCGAGCGCTTTACCAAGGTCTACCTCAACTGGATGGAGAACATCCGCGACTGGTGCATCAGTCGTCAGCTATGGTGGGGGCATCGCATCCCGGTGTGGTATTGTCGGGACTGTGATGAGATAACCGTGGCGGTGGAAGAACCCAAAGCCTGTCGTCACTGTGGTTCAATCAAACTGGAACAGGACCCGGATGTCCTGGATACCTGGTTCAGTTCAGCACTGTGGACACACTCCACCCTCGGCTGGCCCGATGATACTGAAGACCTCCGCTATTTCTATCCGACCTCAGTCATGGAAACCGGCTATGATATCCTTTTCTTCTGGGTGGCCAGGATGATTATGATGGGGCTGGCGGACACCGGTGATATCCCCTTCCACACCGTTTACCTTCACGGTCTCATCCGCGATGAGAAAGGGGAAAAGATGAGCAAGGTCAGAGGCAATGTACTCAATCCTATTGTCTTGCTGGAAAAATATGGCACTGATGCCCTGCGCTTTGCCCTGTCCACCGGCACAGCACCGGGAAATGACATCAAGCTGGCTCCCTCAAAGCTGGAAGCCGGCCGCAACTTTGCCAATAAGCTGTGGAATGCCACTCGATTCGTCATTAGAAGCATTGAGCCTGGCGCTACCGAGATGAAAATCAAACGGGATTCGCTCCCGCTGGAAGACCGCTGGATTTTGAGTCGGCTCAGCCGCACTATATCCAGTATCACCAGCCTGATGAATGACTTCCAGTTTGGCGAAGCCCAGCGGCAAATCTATGATTTCCTCTGGAGCGAATACTGTGACTGGTATATTGAGCTAGCCAAGATTCGCCTGCGCTCGGCTGGTGAGACATTATCACCCCTCCCCGTCCTCGTTAACGTTCTGGAAACTTCGCTGCGCTTGCTCCACCCCTATATGCCCTTTGTCACTGAAGAGCTGTGGCAGAACCTCAAGAGAAGCCTGCCCCCAGGCTGGCAAACAGATGAGTCTATAATGATTGCCCCTTATCCTGAAGCAGATGCTAGAGCTATTGACCCTGGGGCAGAGCAGGTTATGGAAGCGCTCATTGAGATAATCCGTGCCATCCGCAATACCCGGGCGGAATATAACGTGGAGAGCACTCGCTGGATTGAAGCCCAGATTTACGCCGGCAAGCTCACCCCAACCATCACCACTTATTCGGAGACGATTCAGACCCTGGCCCGGGCACGACCGCTCGCCTTCCTGAGCAGACGACAAAGAAAAGCCGGCAGCGAAAATGTCCTGGTATCAGTCCTTAAGGGTGGTGAAGTAGTCATACCCATGACCAGCATGTTCGACCTGGAAGCGGAAAGGAAACGACTCCAGAAGGAGATAGACCAGAGTCAGGCTGAAATGGCTCGCCTGAAAGCCCGTCTTGAAGACAAGGAATTTCTGTCCAAAGCACCAAAAGCAGTTATTGATAAGGAACGCCAAAAGCTTTACACTTTAACTGATAAGCTGGAGAGGCTGAAACAGCAAATGCCGAAGCCTTACTGAGGAGGTGGATAAAATGTTACGGAGAATTCTAGTGCCATTGGATGGTTCCAAAGTAGGTGAAGCTGCCCTGAAACATGTTGAAGAACTGATTCCTCAGCTAGCCTCGGAGGTGGTCAAATATGAAGTAACCCTGTTTCAGGTAATCACTTCACTGAGTCACTATGTTGTTGCCGGAGAGGCAAGTGTCCAAGTTCCCTATACGGAAAAAGAGCTGGCGCAAATCAAAAAGAGAGCCAGGGACTATCTGAATAAAGCTGGTGAAGGCCTCAGAAGCAAGGGATTAACTGTCAAAACTAAAGTAGCCATGGGCAAAGCGGCTGAGGAAATCATTAAAGCCGCTGATGAAGTTAAAGCTGACCTGATTGCCATGTCAACCCATGGTCGGTCAGGGCTCAGTAGATTGACTTTTGGCAGTATTACCGATAAAGTGCTGAGAACCGCCTGCGTACCGGTGCTCGTGGTGAGAGCACCGAAAGGTATGGAAAACGCC
>CAZUSN010000086.1:4592-6614 GCA_964623035.1 uncultured Dehalococcoidaceae bacterium
AACCGCCTGCGTACCGGTGCTCGTGGTGAGAGCACCGAAAGGTATGGAAAACGCCTAACATCTGAGGGAAACATTGTCCGGTGATTAAAGGTGCTCAGCAATCAGCCCTTCCGTTGCCAGCTCACTCAAAAAGCCTTTGCCTGCCCACTGGCGCTTCAACTGCTCCAGCGCCTTCTTGGTATCACTGGCAACCCTGGCTTTGTCGCACTCCTTCAGCCGGTATTTAAATAGCCAGTAGGTGAATTCCTTGAGTTCCGTTAGCGTGGTTGACTTAAGCTGGAGATAACGTTTTTCCTGTCGGAAACGCTTGAGCAGCACGCCTTTAGTCGCCCCATATATCCGAAGGTAGGCTTCGTCAGTGGCATCAGACTCTTTACCGTAGCCTGACAGCCACTTCTCCTTGTTCACCTCCTCCTGCACCGCCACGATTAACGCCTTTTCCACGATAATGCCATAGAAGTAGTTGAGATATTGATGGTACTTGCTCTTGCCAATGAGCACCTTCACCTGCAGCACTTTCAGGTCAAGCGGCGGTTTGCCCTGGAAAAGTAAAGCTTTCTTCTCCTCCTCAGGCAATAAACTATCTACTGCCTCGCAGAGTCGCTCCGCCAGCAGCAGCCAGTCAAAGGCTTCCCCGGCGATAAGGTAACGGTAAACACGCCCATTATGGTTCTCCTCCGCCGAACCCCACCGCCCCATCGCCTCAAGCAGAGCCAGATACCAGTGTTTGCCACCAGTGATTGCCTGCTCCAGATGCCGTATCGCCTCAGCATCACTGGTCGAGAGCGCCGTTGAAGATGATAGTTCTTTCGCCAAATCCGCCATTTATTTACCCTGCGCCTAATTTGCCCTATCAGGAAACTCAGCCTTAAGCCTCTCGTAGTAGGCAAGGCGTCCGGTGGTCACCAGCTCGGTAATCTTTTTGGTAATTGCCTCCCCCCCCCCGGGGATTTCCTTTAACCTGCCCTCGGCTACCAGTTGCTCCACCGGCACCGCCAATTCCTCAATGGAGTGCGCCGCCTTCTGGTAAGCCCTGATTTTAAAGATGTTATCTTTTTTGAGCTTTAAAAGCTCAGCAATATCCAGAAATACTTTAGCGATTTCAGTGTTTGTCATTGTTTTTTAATCTTCTCTCTTATCCAGTTCCAGTCTGGATTACCATGGTCAAAGAACGACTTAAAATTGTCCTTTAGCCACTCATAATAATCGTCTTCAGTATACTGACAGAAAGCCTCAACCAGGGCTTCCTTTGAAATATCCTCTGGGATTTCCAAATCCAAGTCCTCAAACTCCCAATTTAAAAATTCCTCAACAACTTGTCTGTCAAGCATCTTTTGCCTCCATTGAATTATCTGATGCCAAGTTCTTTCTCAAACTCCAAATAAGACTTTTTGCGATTATAAAGCTCTTCTACCTTATCCAACTCAATAGGTTTTAAATAATTACTAATTTCGTGAAAAGTTCCCGAAAGCAGATTCTCTGCTTTATCAAGGTCTGATTTAGTCGCTACAATAAAAATATGGCTATTCCACAGGTCAAAGGCATGTTTTAGCTTCGCCAGCCCATGGTAAATGTCCCCGCCGACTTGAACCTCAAAGACACGAGATGGCACAGAGCGCTCCAATTTTCTCCAAACAACATCGAGTTTCCCTATCTCAACAGGATATTCTGCTTCAGCAACGTATCCTTGGAGTTTCCCAATCTCAATAAGTTTCTGTTTTGTTTGTTCATGTAAAGAAAGGGCTTTTTCTCCCTGTTCAGGACTGGGTGGTGGGGTTGGTTCAAGTTGTGAAATCATTTGCTGCGCAAATTCAGGCTCTAACGGTTGGAAGCCAATGCCCGCTTTAAGTTTTAACGTATCAGAAGTTATTTTCCGATTACTCCATTCATCAGGAACAAGGCAATACCCTACATTAAACTCAAAACGAAGTGGCCATCTTACTTTTCCTTCGGTAATTTCCTGCTGCCAACACGGATTATTTTGCCCTAAGTTTGTCACAATAGCACCATGATGTATTATGG
>CAZUSN010000087.1:0-6463 GCA_964623035.1 uncultured Dehalococcoidaceae bacterium
TAGCATAACTTGCTCGGACTGTCAAGTCCCTGTGCTCGAGGTTATTTACTAACCCCCCTCACCCTGTATCCCTCTCCCCTCGGCAAGGGGAGAGGGAAGAGTTTTGAGAGGGGGCTCTGCCCCTCTTTTACTTACACCCCCCTTCCCTTGGTAAGGGAAGGGGGCAAGGGGGATAGGTTGGTAAACAATCTCTTTGGCTGAGGTTTTGACAATAGCCCTTTGTTCGTGTAGCATTATGTTGTTTGGTAAATGACTTGTTCGGCATGTCTTGGAGAAGAGGTAGTCTGTGAAGATTCTTATTACCGACCGAATAGCCGCTGAAGGCATCGAAATTCTTCGCCAGCATGCGGAAGTTGATATTCGACAAGGCTTGAAATCGGAACAGTTGCGCTCAATTATTGGGGATTACGATGCCCTAATAGTGAGAAGTCAGACCAAAGTCACTTCTGGTATTATTGAGGCTGCCGATAAATTGCAGGTTATTGGGCGGGCTGGGGTTGGCGTAGACAATATTGATGTGGAGGCGGCGACTCGACGCGGCATAATTGTGGTCAACTCGCCCGAGGGAAACATAGTTTCCACTGCGGAACATACTATCGCTATGCTTTTGGCTTTGGCACGCCGTATTCCACAAGCAAATAGTATGCTTCGCGCTGGAGTCTGGAGTCGGGAATTTAGGTGTTCCGAGATTCGAAATAAAATCCTGGGCATAATTGGTCTGGGCAGGGTGGGCACTGAGGTCGCCGAGCTGGCTCAAGGATTACGCCTGAGTGTCATTGCTTATGACCCCATGATATCAGAGAGCCGTGCCGAAAGACTGGGGGTGCAATTGGTTGACCTGGAAACGCTGCTGACCACGTCAGACTTTATCACCTTGCATGTGCCCCTGAATTCCAGTACCAGAGGGTTAATCAGTCATAGTCAACTTAAGCTGGTAAAACCGACGGCAATGCTCATAAATTGTGCTCGGGGTGGCATTGTTGATGAAAAGGCGCTCTATGAAGCATTAGATGAAGGTCGTTTAGCTGGGGCAGCCGTTGATGTCTTCAGTAAAGAACCGGCGCAAGACAACATACTGCTCAAGAGTGACAAGGTAATCACCACACCACACATAGCGGCATCCACCATTGAAGCAGAGGCGAGTTCCAGCAAGGACATTGCCGAGCAAGTAACCGCCGTCCTTAAAGGTTATCCCGCTAAGTCTCCGGTAAATGCCCCGATGATTTCGGCAGAGGCGATGGCAGTGCTTGGTCCCTATTTGCAGGTGGGAACAACTATTGGCAGAATCGCCGTCAGATTATTGGAAGGTCCCCCGGAATCGCTGCTCATACGCTATCAGGGAGATATTGCCAAAGAGGACATAAAGCCCGTCAAGGTCGCCGTTTTGGCTGGTCTTCTGGAAAGCTTGACCGATGAACGCGTCAATATGGTCAACGCCGATATTATTGCCAGCCGGCGAGGACTATATGTTACCGAGCAGAAGGAAAGCAGTTGTGAGAATTATGCTAACATGGTTACCGTGGAGGTCAACACCAAATCGGGGAATACGCTGGTGGCGGGCTCTTCACTCCGCGGTAAAACCCACCTGGTGAGGGTGGGAGATTACTGGTTGGAGATAGAGCCCACCGGCAGCTATATGGTATTCACCGAGCATAAAGACCGTCCCGGGATGATTGGTGCCGTGGGCACTATCATTGGCGATGCTGATGTTAATATCAGCCAGATGCAAGTGAGCCGGGGTGTGCATCGTGGCGGGAAAGCGATGATGGTGCTCTGTTTGGATGAGCCTCTTCCCCAAGAGTGCTATCGACAGATACTGGCGATACCTGATATGTATAAAGTGCTCATTGTCAAGCTAACCAAATAGAGCAGTCTATTCTTCTTTCAATTTTCTCACCCACAATCGGGGTGAGGTGCCAATAATTTGCCTCAAGGCTTCCAGCTTTTTTCTGACGTCTTCGGCTATCGCCTCATCAGCGATGAGTCGTTTCAGTTGTGATTGGTCAAAGCTCAGCACTTTGTCCCACAGACCCTCTGGTTCCAGCAGCGCCCTGACTTCATCTTCGCTAAAGCCGGTCATCTCTACGAGCTTATAGGTAATGGCATTCTCAATGCCGTAAACCCGATTTATCCCCTCAGCCTGACAGTAACTGATAATCATTTCCTTCAACTCATCAAGCTTCAACTGTAACGCTTTTATCTGTTCCTGAAGGGAAACGTATTGCTCCACAGCCTCGGTTACGGTCATTTCGGGGAGGATACCCAGACGGGCTTGCTGGGGAGCAACTGCCAGATATTGCTGGCGGTAGAAAGGACAGTACTCGGGGAAATCACAGGGACAAAATTCATTCTCAGTAGCGGGAAATCTCTGGCTAGCGATATCTTCTGCTACCTCTAAGACCAGCCGTCTAGCCTGGTCGAGCTGTCTCTTGTCCCGTGCCGGGCAACTGCAGGGGGTGTTTGACCTTAAGTGGTAGAGGGTCAGCCTCTCCACAGGGAGCTGCCAGAGATGCTCGGTAGCTAGCTGATAAAGTGTCAACTGGAGGTTTTCGGCTAAATGGTCAGTGGTAAATAGCTCCTGGTTTGTCTTGTAGTCAACTATGGCGAGACCACCGCTTGCCAGCTTATCCACTCGATCGATGAGGCCCCTCAGCTTCACTCCTTCAATGTCAATGTAAAACATTTTCTCCACGGCTAATGGCATTCGGAAATCGGCACTGTGAATTTCCCAAAATTTGGTCAGGATTTCTCTCCCGTAAGCTTTGTATTTGCTTTCTTCTTCAACTGAGTCATACCCTAGAGGGAGCCAGTTCTGTTCATAAAACTGCAGCAAGTCAACCAGCGAGGGTGGTGGGGGCACTTTGATTTTGAAAAAGTATTCCGCGCAAAGGTGCATGGTGGTGCCAAAGCTTAGATACCACTTATCCTTTGGCTTCAATCCGTCAATGTACTGCAGTTTGTAGCATAGAGGACAGGACTGATATAGAGAAATCTGGGTGAAACTCAGAGGTCTAATGGCTCTCCTCCCTTTGTTTTCCTTTATCAGGAGACATCTCGCATCCAGTCGTTTACTTAATTATAAGATGCCACCGTGAGGGCTGTCCATAAGCAATCAGGGCTTTTGATTAGTCTTAAGAGATTGTTCGGCAACCTATCCCCCTTACCCCCTTCTCTTTATAAGGGAAAGGGGAGTAGTAGTAAGAGAGGGGCTTCGCCCTCTCCAAAACCTCTTCCCTCTCCCCTTTTGAAGGGGAGAGGGATAAAGGGTGAGGAGTTGTTAAACATTTTAGGTCTTAGCTCGTTAGACATCTGGGAGATTGGGCTGTTAAAATATTGATGAGTACCAGCCGATGGAAAATATATCGATTATTGTTGCCTTCAGTGCCGGGTTATTATCCTTTCTATCTCCTTGCGTGTTGCCGTTAGTGCCGGTGTACTTAGCAAGTCTAGTGGGGCCTGAGATGTTCAGTGCTAAGATGGCTGGTCTCCGTGTCCCCATACTTCTTCACTCTCTCAGCTTTGTCGCTGGTTTCTCTTTGATTTTCGTCACCCTGGGAGCGATTGCCGGGCTAACTGGATTTGCCATTAACCCGAGTTTACCTTTGCTCAATAAGATATCGGGCAGCCTGCTGATAGCCTTCGGTTTATTTGTGCTGGCAGCCTTAAAGGTGCCCTGGTTAAACTACGAAAAGCGCTTAAACCTGCCTTTAGGCAGGGCTACCGGTTACCTGCGCTCTTTTCTTATCGGGGCGGCTTTTTCACTGGCTTGGACAGCCTGTGTTGGTCCCATTTTGGGAGGTATCCTGGCGATGGCTTTAAATTCAGCGACAGCCTGGCGCGGGGCTTACCTGCTGGCTTTCTACTCTCTGGGGTTGGGGCTTCCCTTTTTGCTCATTGGTGGGGCTTTTGATTCTATGGCTCCGATATTAAAGCGTATGCAACGTTATTCGGCAATAATCCATGTTGTTAGTGGTCTGCTGCTTATCATTATAGGGATTCTTATCCTAGCCGATAGAATAGTCTGGTTCTCCTCGCTTGCGGGGTAAAGTTTTACAGGGAGGTAATTATGGCTGGGCTAGCCAAAATATCATTAGCGATAATAGCTGCCTTTATGTTGGTCTCGGGATTGATTATCCCTGGTTGCTCCAGTCCGACTCAAAGCCCTGAGATAGGTAAGCTAGCGCCTGATTTCCAGCTTATTGCTCTTAATGGTCAGATTGTGTCCCTCAGTGATTTTCGTGGTAAACCGGTGTTGCTCAATTTCTGGGCGAGCTGGTGCGGGCCCTGCCGGTTTGAAATGCCATTTCTTCAGCAGATATATGAAGGATGGACTGGCGGGGGGCTGGTAGTGCTGACCATTAACCTGCAGGAAAGCCCGGTCATAGTGAAGGAGTTCATGGAAAACTTTGGTTTTTCCTTTCCGGTGTTGCTGGCTGCTAGCCGGGAAGTGCCTCTGGCATATAATATCAGGTTTATCCCGACCACCTTCTTCATTGATAAAAATGGTATAATACGGGATATAAAGTTGGGTCCCTTTGCCAGTGCGGTGGAAATAGCAGAATGGCTGAGCAGGATTATGCCATAGTTGAGCCAAGGAAAAGGGGATTGATATGGACGATGTTCTGGATGAAGCTTACGGGATAGTTCAATGTAAGGAATGTCCATGGTACAAATCATGTGTCATGCCGATGAGGTTCACTGCCGAAGATATTCGTCGACAGCTAGAGTCAGCTCCGGGGATGAATATTGCGCAACCGGCTGACCTGGGCATACAGAACTTGTTATCAAGTATGGCCACCGCCGCCCAGAACTCGCTGCTGGAAGGCTGTCCCATTTTTATTGAGCGCTTACGTTCCAACCCCAAGCTGGCGCAGCGTCTGAAGGAAATTATGCAGAAATGGGGCAGTGAAGAGCCGTAACGCCGCAAATCTGGCTTCTAGGAGGAAGTGCTTATTGACGACCCCGGAGCTTGACCAGCTCTGCATTAACACGATACGGTTTCTGGCCGTAGACGCCGTGCAGAAGGCTAATTCAGGTCATCCTGGAGCACCGATGGGTGCGGCACCAATGGCTTATGTGCTCTGGGACCGATTTCTCAAGCATAACCCCAATGACCCAAAATGGCCAGACCGGGACCGGTTTGTCCTTTCCTGTGGTCATGCCTCGGCGCTGCTTTACTCTCTTCTTTTTCTCACTGGCTATAACCTGCCCTTGGAGGAGCTCAAGCAATTTCGTCAGTGGGGCAGCAAGACGCCAGGTCACTCTGAGTATGACCCTGCCACCGGTGTGGAGACAACCACGGGACCACTGGGACAGGGATTTGCCAATGGGGTGGGGATGGCTATTGCGGAACGGTGGCTGGCAAACAATTACAACCGACCTGGCTATGAAATCATCAACCATTATACCTATGCCATTGTTTCTGATGGCGACCTTATGGAGGGGGTTTCTTCAGAGGCAGCCTCCTTGGCCGGGACACTGCGTCTGGGTAAACTCATCTATCTATATGACGATAATGATATTTCTATTGAAGGGAGCACTGACCTTGCTTTCATCGAGGACGTGTCCCGGCGATTTCTGGCTTATGGCTGGCATGTTGTCGGGCCTGTAGATGGGATGGACATAGCGAGCGTGGATAAGGCGATACGTACCGCTCAAGCGGAGAAAGAGCGCCCTAGTTTGCTCGTATGCCGGACGATTATTGGGTATGGCAGCCCGAATAAGGCAGGCACGGCAGCTGCCCACGGTGAGCCGCTGGGTGAAGAGGAAGTGCATCTGACGAAGGAACGCTTGGGCTGGAAATATAAAGAACCTTTCACCGTCCCGCCTGAGGTTTTGGCTCATTTTCGCCAGGCACAGGAGCGGGGTAAGCGCTATCAGGAGAAATGGCAGGGAAGGATGGAGGCATATCGTCGGGCTTACCCCGATGAGGCGCAGCAACTGGAGGAAGACCTGAAGGGAGATTTGCCTGAAGGGTGGGATAGTAACTTGGCTGACCTGTTTAAGGACGGGAGTAAGCCTATTGCCACCCGTGCCGCTTCGGGAGAAGTATTGAATGCTCTCGCCCCCAAAATTCGCTCTCTGGTGGGGGGGTCGGCTGACCTGGCTCCATCCACCAGGACCACGCTGAAAAACTATGGAGATTTCGGCTTCGATAATTATGGTGGTCGCAATATGCACTTTGGCGTCCGGGAGCACGCTATGGGTGGCATTGCCAGTGGTATGGCGCTGCATGGAGGCATTATCCCGTACACCGGGACATTCCTTATCTTCTATGACTATATGCGTCCGCCGGTACGTCTGGCGGCGATGATGGGGATTCGGGTGATATACATCTTTTCTCACGATTCTGTGGGACTGGGTGAGGACGGGCCAACACATCAACCCATTGAGCAG
Organism: uncultured Dehalococcoidaceae bacterium; assembly: GCA_964623035.1. Classification (GTDB taxonomy): domain Bacteria; phylum Chloroflexota; class Dehalococcoidia; order Dehalococcoidales; family RBG-16-60-22; genus CAZUSN01. Next base: position 6,397 of record CAZUSN010000087.1, read on the forward strand.
CTCGCTGGTCTCAGGGCTGTTCCCAATCTGGTAACAATTCGTCCTGCTGATGCCACAGAGACAGTGG
>CAZUSN010000088.1:0-6184 GCA_964623035.1 uncultured Dehalococcoidaceae bacterium
TACTTTCACTGGCTATCCGGCAGAGAGAACTTAGACGAGGTCATCGAGATTCATAAGAGAATAAGGCGGCTGGTCAGAGAAGAAGCCGGTAAGCTGGGGTAAGCTTTCTAAATATAAATGGACGGGGTTCAAATGAGCGACATTGAAGTAGTCGGGCTGGGAGCACTGAATATGGACCACCTATACCGGGTGGAGAGTATCCTTGATGACGGCGAGGCGGTGGTCAAGGAGTCAATACTGTCCCCCGGTGGCTCAGCGGCCAACACCATCTACGGGCTGACCAGGCTCGGGGTAAAGACTGGCTTTGCCGGCGTTATCGGTGGTGACGCTGAAGGCAAGAGATTACTCAAGGACTTTCAAAAAATGGGGGTGGATACCAGCCAAATCAGAGTAAAGCGCCGGGCGAAAACGGGCTCGGTAGTATGCCTCAGTGATAGTTCAGGTAAGCGTTCCCTCTACGTCTTACCCGGGGCTAATAACCTGCTGACCACGGATGATTTAGATTTAGGTTATATCAACCAGGCAAAAATGCTTCACCTCTCCTCCTTTGCTGATGATAGGCAGTTCAAGGTCTCACTGGAGGTAATTGATAAGCTAGACCCACATATCAAGGTTAGTTTTGCTCCCGGGGCACTGTATGCCGCTAAGGGGCTTAAGACACTCAGTCTAATATTAAAGAGGACTCAGGTTCTTTTTATAAACCAGAACGAAATACGCCAGCTAACCGGGCAAGATGTTCCGCCTGGAGCTGAAAGCTGCCTCAAGCAAGGATGCCATATTGTTGCCGTTACCCTGGGTAAAGGAATGAAGTTAGAATTAAGCCAAGAGACCGGTCGCCGGACAGCTACTGCCGCCGGCTATATCAGGGACAATGAGAATGAATACATCGTTGAGCCTGGTAACAAAAATACCAGGTCTGCCTTAGATACCACCGGTGCCGGCGATGCCTTCGCCGCCGGCTTCCTCTACGGGCTACTCACCGGAAAAGGGCTTGAGGACTGCGGGCGTCTTGGCAGTATTATGGCTCAGTTCTGCATCACCAGAATGGGGGCAAGAGAAGGACTGCCCACCCTGGATAAACTCTCCCGGCGCTACCACAAGCTTTATAACAGGGAACTATAAGGAGTTACTAAAAGCTGCTTTCTTCGGCAGTCTTTATTTCTTAGCCTCCTCTTTGGCTGGCTTGGTCAGGACTTCGTCCACAATCCCGTACTCTACTGCCTGCTCAGGGTTGAGGTAGAAGTCACGGTCAGTATCATGAGTTATCTTTTCTGGTGACTGACCGGTGTGTCTGACAAGAATGTCGCGAATTATTTCCTGCTGCCGCAGAATCTCGCGGGCGGCGATTTGTATATCGGCCGCTTGCCCCTGAACACCCCCGGAGGGCTGGTGCATATGGATAGTAGAGTGGGGTAAAGCATACCGCTTGCCCTTGGCACCGGCACTGAGGAGCACTGTTGCCATGCTAGCCGTCATCCCCACACAGATAGTAGACACCGGTGCGCGTATTAGCTGCATCGTATCATAAATAGCCAGGCCCGAGTTTATCATCCCACCGGGACTCTGAATATACATGCTGATGTCTTTATCCGGGTCCTCCCGGTCAAGATAAAGGAGCTGAGCGATTATGGTATTAGCCACCGGGTCAGTAATCGGTGTGAATAACATGATTATGCGCTCTTTTAACAGCAGAGAGTATATATCCCAAAATCTTTCACCCCTTGGCCCACTCTCAATCACACCAGGGATAATATTCATTGGTTGTTTATTCATTTTCCCTCCTCCTTCTGTATTGTCTTATTTTCCTCTGAGCTTTTAGCTATCTTTACCAGTTGCTGTATAGTCTTTCTGGTAATCAGTGTTTGCCTAATTGATTCACGAGCCTGTGAAGTATTCAGAACCTTCTCCAACTCCTCCTGGTTCTCAGTGGCACTTTTAGCCATCTTTTCAACCTCACCATTTATCTCGGAGCTACTCACTTCAACCTTTTCCTCTTCGACAATCTTACCTAACACTAGAGAGCGGGTAACACTCTTGGTCGCCAATGGACGCAGCTCCTCACGTAACTCCTCCTCAGTTTTATTAATACTTCTAAGGTATCCCTCAAGCCCCTGGTTACCACCCTGAAAGCGCTGACTGAGAATTCGGCTAATCTCCACTTCCACCAGAATCGGGGGGAACTCAACTTCAGCCAGGTCAACTACGGCATCAATTACCCGCTCTTCAAAATCTATCCTGGCTTGCTCCTCAACTCTGATTTTAAGGTCAGAAGAGACCCGCTCTTTTAGCGAGTCCAAGGTCTGGAATTCGGCATTAATTCCCCTGGCAAACTCGTCATTTAAATCAGGGAGTATCTCCTCTTTTATTTCATTAACTCTTACCTTAAACCGAGGCTCTTTACCAGCCAGCTCACTTCGAGAATAATCCTGGGGCATTTTTAGTGTAAACTCCTTTTCTTCACCCCTCTTCACCCCGACTAACTGCTCGGCAAATCCTGGCACCGGAAAGGGCAGGTCACGCAGAACCCGATATTGAGCCGCTGCCTGATTGATGAAAGGCTCACCCTCAACACTACTCTCAATATCAAAAACTACCAGGTCACCAAAGTCTACCGGGCGCTCTACAGGTTCCCAGGTAGCTTGCTGATGGCGTAGCTGCTCCATTACGTTGTCAACATCGCCTTCCTTTACCTCCTTCACCTCCGGTGTCATTTGAATACTATGATAATCACCAAGCCTAACCTTGGGTCTTAAGGGTATGATTGCCTTAAACACCAGCGGGTCAGTTTGAGCCACTTCAATCTGCGGCTGAGCAAAAGCTTCAATGGCTTGCTCCTTGATGGCTTTCTCATAAGCCTGAGGCAGCAGATTATTCAGCGTATCCTCAAACAGGCTCTCTTTCCCAATGAAACGTTCCAGTATTGGCCGAGGCGCCTTTCCCTTGCGGAAACCAGGAACCCTCGTTCTCTGAACCAGACGCCGGTAGGATTTCTCTAAAGACTCTTCTACCTCGGCAGGCTCCATCTCAATGGTCAGGAACGCCTGGCTATTCTCGGTTTTTTCATTGGTTACCTTCATTAATCCTCCCGCAACCGCAGGTGTAGTTCAGCCAGTTGTTTCTCGGTCACTGGTGAAGGAGCACCAAAGGTTAAATCGGCAGCACTCTGATTCTTGGGGAAAGCGATGACTTCCCTGATGGTCGACTCCCCAGCCAGCATCATGACAATACGGTCAATGCCAGGGGCAATGCCACCATGAGGCGGAGCCCCATATTCAAAAGCCTCCAGCAGGTGCCCAAAAAGCTGCTCAATTTCCTCATCGCTATAGCCAAGCACTCTGAATACCTTCCTTTGAAGTCCGCTGGTGTAAATCCTGAGGCTACCACTAGATAGTTCAATGCCATTGCAAACAATATCATAGTGCTTGGAACGCACCTTTTCCGGAGCCGTGTCCAGCAGAGGTATATCCTCGTCCCTGGGTGCAGTAAATGGGTGATGCATTGGTTGCCACTGCCCGGTCTCTTTATCTCGCTCAAATAAGGGAAATTCAACAATGAAGGCAAAGGCAAGCATATCAGGCTCGGCCAGCTTAAGCCGGTATCCTATCTCCTTCCGCAGTTCGCCCAGCACCACGTTAGCCAGCTCACCCTTAGCCGCAATGATAAGCAGAAGGTCTCCCACACTGGCACCCAGGCGCTTGGCTATTTGCTTAATCTGACTCAAGGTTAAATACCTGGCTGCCACCGACTTTATCATATCTATGGTTAAACTCTCCAAACTACCAACCGAGCCGCCTAACGGGATAGTCAACAAGCCTTCCGCCCCGAAACTCTGCGCCAGCCTGTTCAGTTCCTCAAGCTGACTGCGGGTATAGCCGGCACAGCCAGGGGCATATATGCCCTTCACCACTCCCCCTCCATCAATAGCAGAACGGAAAACAGGGAAGTCAGTTTGAGCGGCGATATCCGACAGGTCACCTATCTCCAGACCAAAACGTAAATCAGGTTTGTCGGTACCATAACGCTCCATTGCCTCAGCGTAGGTAAGGCGAGGGAAAGGCTTTATCAGTCGCATTTCAGGTTTAACTGTCGCCACCATTGAAGTAAAAAGCTCTTCCATCAGGCTGAGGATATCCTCCTCCTCAACAAAGCTCATTTCCAGGTCAAGCTGGGTGTGCTCCGGCTGGCGGTCAGCGCGGGTATCCTCGTCACGAAAGCACCGGGCTATCTGAAAGTACTTCTCCATACCCGCCACCATTAACAGTTGTTTAAGTTGCTGGGGGGATTGGGGTAAAGCATAGAACTTACCAGCATGAACACGACTGGGCACTAAATAATCGCGAGCCCCTTCCGGAGTGCTCTTAATCAAAATGGGTGTCTCCACCTCGATGAATCCTCTGGCGTCCAGAAAATCACGGATGAACTTCACCACCTGATGACGAAGAAGCAGATTCTTCTGCATCCGGGGACGGCGCAGGTCCAGATAGCGATACTGGAGACGAAGGTTTTCGTCCACCTCAACGTCTTCGTTAATATAGAAGGGAGGCGTCTTTGACGGATTGAGTATGGCGGTATGGTGAGCGATAACCTCAATCTCACCGGTAGGCAGTTTCAGGTTCTCTGTCCCTGGAGGGCGGAGAGCAACCTTACCACTGACACTAACTACATACTCACTACGCATCTCACTGGCTATTTCATGGCACGATTTTGATGTTGCCGGGTTAAACACTACCTGGACTACGCCCTCCCTGTCCCGCAAATCAATAAATATCAGCCCACCATGGTCCCGGCGTCGGTCTACCCAACCAGCCAAGGTTACCTCCGTGCCAACGTGCGCCTTATTCAGTTCACCACAATTACGAGTTTTGAGCAAACCTATCCCCCAAAGAATAATTCCAGCGTTTCTAATAGCGATTATAGCTTATAAGGGGGTGTTCTTCAACATATGAGAAGTAAAGGGGAGATCCGCTAAACCCCTGACAAGCCTTCAAGATGCTAAAGGTGTGACCAATGACATGGTTGGAGAATAATCGGATTGAAACAGACTCTACACCAGTCACTTCTCCCCATTTGACAATAAGAGACGAATACTATACAATATCAGTAATCTCAAAATGATGGCATATACCAGAGGGAGGAATGTAGTGCCGAACTGGAAGGGACAGACCAGCCTTGTTATAAGGGTCTCTCGCATGATGATGCCCTGGGCTTGGCGTGTCGCCAGTTCGGGGATCATGCCCAGGTAGTTTCCCAAACTGTCAAAGTAGAGGGCCAAGCCCAGAGGCAATAGCTTCTTGGGCTTTTCCTTTTTACACCTCTACGGTGACGGATTGACAGCACAGAGCTCAAATATTAACATCTTAGGAGATTTAGATATGGCAAAGACTATTGCGGAAATAAACGAAAAGATAAAACAAGGTAAAGCAGTCGTATTTACTGCTGAAGAGATAATAGACTACGTTAAAGAGAAGGGCGTGAAAAAAGCCGCCCAGGAGGTAGACGTAGTTACTACCGGCACCTTCGGCCCCATGTGTTCATCCAGCGCCTATCTTAATGTCGGGCACGCCAAACCCCGAATAAAACTGGGTGGTGGCCGAACCTACCTCAACGATGTCCCGGCTTATACCGGCCTGGCGGCGGTGGACATTCTTATCGGCGCCACCGCCATCCCTGATGATGACCCCCGAAACAGGATTCACCCCGGAGAATTCAATTATGGTGGCGGGCATGTCATCGAGGAGCTTGTCGCCGGTAAAGATATAAGACTGGTCGCCACTGCCTACGGCACAGATTGCTACCCAAGGAGAAGGCTCGAAACCTGGATTAATATCAAAGACCTCAATGAGGCGGTGCTATTCAATATCCGGAACGCTTACCAGAATTATAATGTGGCGGTCAACCTTTCTGATAAGATAATCTATACCTACATGGGTACCTTAAAGCCCAAATTAGGTAACGCCAACTATTGCTCGGCCGGGCAACTCTCGCCACTGCTGAATGACCCCTATTATAAGACCATTGGCATCGGCACCAAAATATTCCTCGGCGGCGGCATCGGCTTTGTCGCCTGGCAGGGCACCCAGCATAATCCCGATGCGCCCCGCTCCGAGAACGGAGTACCGAAGAGGGGTGCCGGGACACTGGCAGTAATCGGTGACTTGAAGCAGATGAACCCACGGTGGCTGGT
>CAZUSN010000089.1:0-6147 GCA_964623035.1 uncultured Dehalococcoidaceae bacterium
CCGATATCATCCCGTGGTGAATCCTGCAACAAAATTGTTTTACAGCCAACTGCCTTACCAAGCTCAATATCCATGGACAGGTCTCCCACCACAAAGGACTGCTTGAGAGCAATGTTATGTTCCTTGGCTGCCTGAAGAACCAGCTTTGGCTTGGGCTTGCGGCAGTCACAGTTGTCATCAGGGTGGTGAGGACAATAATAGATGCCATCCACCCGGGCGCCCTCTTTAGCCAGCTCCGCCTTCATTTTCTTATGAATCTGGGCAAGCGTTTCCTCGGTAAAATAGCCCCGAGCAATGCCCGACTGATTGGTAACCACAATCACTTTGAAGCCGTGCTCATTAAGCAGCTTTATCGCCCTGGCGGTATTGGGGAATAACACAAAATCCTCAGGTCGGCGGCAATAATTTACATCCTTTGCCATCGTTCCATCTCGGTCAATGAAGACCGCACGGTTAGCCACCAGCTATTCTCTCCTTAACCAGATACGAAATAATATGGTCGAGGACAAGGTGGACATCCTCTACCTTACCGTAATCCTTGCTTGATAAGACAATGGATTTATGGGCGAGCTCTTTCAATTTACCGCCACCAAAGCCAATCAGACCCACCGTCAATGCCCCCTGAGTCCGGGCAAATTCCATCGCCTTGAGGACATTGGGAGAATTGCCTGAGGCGCTTATCCCGATGACAACGTCGCCTTCCCCTACCCGACCAACGAGCTGCTCCTTAAAAATCAGGCTGTAATCAGTATCATTAGCCAGCGAAGTGACCATGGCGATATTATCAGTCAGACTGAGCGCCTTGACACGGGGTTTTCCTTCCCTGGCGGTCAACATCTGCAGGTCACGAGCAAAGTGACAGGCGGTAGTGGCACTGCCCCCATTGCCCATAAGGAATACCTGCCTACCTTTTTTATAGGCTGTAAATATTATGTCAACTATCCCCTCTATATCCTGCTGGGCGATTTCCTCCAGGCAGGAACGCAGCCCCTTAAGATATTCCCCGATAATTTTGTTTTTAGTTGCCACTTTTCACCTCGGACTTAAATCTAGATTACGTAGATAATCTTACTCCCTTCAGGTTCAAAAGAGAATTTCAAGCCGGGCAGATGATGGAGAGCCTTTTGCACCTGTGGCTGCTTTTGCTGGGGACAATATAAAAGAAGAAAGCCTCCCCCTCCTGCTCCCGATATCTTGCCACCCAGAGCTCCAGCACGGAGCGCCTTCTCATAGCACTCGTCTATCTTAGCGTTACTGATGCTGCTGGCGAGCTGCTTCTTGAGCAGCCACCCCTGGTGCAAAGTCTGACCAAAGATTTCGGCAGAGGCATTACCATTGAGTCGTTCTTTCAATTCTGAAGCCATGTCTCGTAGTTTCCGGAGACAAGCCATTTTATCGCTTTGCCTTGTATTTGCCCTCTGCTCCCGCAGGATGCTGCTGGCTTCACGGACATCGCCGGTGTAAAGAAGCAGCAGATTCTGCCTTAAGTCCTCTTTATTTTCCTTCGTCCAGATAATTGGCTCAGTAAATACCGTTTCATCGGGATTGAATTGGATGTAGCGAAAACCGCCATAGGCGGCGATGTACTGGTCTTGCTTACCGATAGGCTCACCCAAGATATCTATTTCAATGTGGCAGGCTTCTCTGGCTAACTCTTCTGCGGATTTCAGGATTCCCTGATAAGCGTAAAGCGCATTGAGCAAGCCTACCGCAAAGCTGCCCGATGAACCAAGCCCCGCCCCAGCGTGAACATCGGCGACAGAAGCAATCTCTATCCCCTTCGAGATTCCCACCAGCTTTAGCGCTTCTCTGACAACAGGATGCTTTATCTCATCAACGCTATCGACTATTTCCGTTTTGGCATAATAGCTCACCCTGATGGCATCGGTGAAACGTTTATTCACAATAACGTACATATATTTGTTTATTGCCGTGCTCACCACCGCCCCGGGCTCGGCACGATAGAACTCGGGGAGGTCCGTGCCACCACCGACAAAGCTTATCCTGAAGGGGGTACGGGTTATTATCATACCATCTCCCTTTTCAAAAATTCCTCGAAAATCTTTCTTTGCTCCGGAAGCCCGATGTCATAAAATCTTTGCCGGGTGATATAAGCAGCCATTTCTCCTTGCTGAATCAAGCTGGGATAAAGCCCTTTTTCCAGGGAAATAGAGTCTCCCTCTTTTATCAGACCCAGAACCTCTTTTCTCAGCGCCAGCACTCCCGCTTCAACATATTTTAAACCTGGGTCCGGGCTTCCCTTGTCAAACCTCTTCACCATCAAATTGTCGTCCAGCATCACGTTGTTTCTGGCTCCGGTGTCCTCTCGATTATCATAGACCACCATGAGCGCCTTTTTGGCCCGCTTGAAAAAAGCCTTCTCCACCTCGTGGTAATCAACAGGAAGGTAAGTATCACCATTAATGACAAAGAAATAATTATCCAGTAAACTCTGCGCCTGCTTTAAGGCGCCGGCAGTACCAAGCAGTTTCCCTTTCTCCTCACTGTATCTCAGGTTCACTCCCAGACCTTCCCCATTGCCAAAGAAGTCCTTTACCTGTTTTCCAAGGTAACCGATGCACAGGACAACATCGCTTATTCCCCGGCTCTTAAGGAGTTGAAGCAGGTGAAGCAGAAAGGGTTTACTGTTAACCGAGACCATAACTTTGGGAATCTTCTCCGTCAATGGCCTCAACCTTGTTCCCAGCCCTCCCGCCAAGATAACTGTCTGCATCTTCTCCCACCTTAATCAGATTTCCCCAGAATCTCTTTTATCGCCAGGCGCACTGCGTCATCAGAATTATACTTCGGCTTCCAGCCGAGCTTCTCCATCCGTGAAGTATCTAAACGCACCTGAGGCACATCCCCCGGCCAACCCCGGTCGCCTCCGGTATATTTCAACCTTACTTTTGCCAGTCCCATACTCTCGATAAGCATATGAGCAATGGTGGTTACACTGGTAACGTCGGAATTGCCCAGATTAAAGACGTTGCCCCGCCCACTTGAATGTTGAAAGCCGTAGAGAATGCCATCCACGCAGTCCTGGACATGAATATAAGGCTTCTTCTGGGTGCCGTCGCCGAGTATCTCCAGTTCCTCAGGATTCCGCTTCAGCTTATTTATGAAATCAAAGATAACGCCGTGAGTCGCCCTATCTCCGACGACATTGGCAAAGCGGAAAATCCAGGCTTGCATGTCAAAGAGGTGGCTGAAAGCGGTGATAAGCCCCTCGCTGGCAAGCTTACTGGCACCATAAAGAGATATGGGTTGAAGAGGACCGTAATCCTCAGGAATAGGCAGCCCTTTCACCTCCCCATACACCGCGCTGCTGGAAGCAAACACCACCCTTTTGATTCCCTGCCGCCTCATCGCTTCGAGGACATTGTAGGTGGCGATAGTTCCCTGCTTTAAGTCCAGCTCGGTATCGTTTGTGCCCGCCCTCACTTCCGGGTTAGCTGCCATGTGGAAAACAACGTCGCTACCTTTCATTGCCCTCACCAGACGGCTACAGTCCAATATATCCGCCTGAATAAACTGGAAGCCATCCCTGCTCAGGTGGTGCCGGATAAACTCACGTTTACCGGAAGTCAGGTTATCATAAATTGTCACCTCACCCATATTTACCAATTTGTCCACAAGATGACTACCAATAAACCCCGCACCGCCAGCGACAAAGAATTTCATTACTATCTGTCCGTTTGATATTTATTCCATTATAATCTCGCCAGACTGTATTAAGCAAGGTTTTGACCCTGGTTACATGCTTGGCGTAGCTTCAGGTAGCATACCAAATGCCACACCAGAGAATTGAGCATCTAAGGATAAATAGGGATAAAGTGAGAGGAACCCGGTTAGGTCTAAGGAGGGAATTTACCTGTGAACTGAATCGCTTATTCGCCTCACCAATACGTTCAGAATTACTCCAGTGAATATGCTTAAAATCCCGATGGTGATGAGCAGCATTGATATTAAAGCAGTTCCAGTATGCAAATCATGAAAAGCGAAAAGTTTTTGCAGTACCACAACCCCAGCGAAAATGCCGAGTGCGATTGAGATACTCCCACCTATGCCAAAGAACAAAAGCGGTCTTCTTTCTGAAATCAGCACCAGCACCCGGTTGAGGACTCCCAAGCCGTGTTTCACCGGATTGAGAGTTGAGCCATCTTTGGTATATATCGCTGAGATTGGCACTTCCGCAATTTTGAGACCCTTCGCCGTTGCCTGTGATATGGTCTCGGCAGAGACCGCCATGCCTTTTTCCTTGGGTTCAAGCACCGCTATTGCTTTCCTGGAAAAAGCCCTAAAACCGGATTCGGTATCCGAAAGTCTACTCCCAGAGAGAATGCGAGTGAAATAGGAGATAACCTTTTGTCCGATTTGGCGGTAGGCAGGGATATCCTGCCGGCGCAGCTTCCGGGAACCAACCGCCAGGTCATAGCCTTCAGAGATAGCTTTGGTCAAAGAGGATATCTCTGCGGGGTCATGCTGAGAATCGGCATCAAGGAGCACCAGAATATCCGGGTTTCTCGCTCTGGCTTGAGCCAGTATGCTCTGGATGGCTGCCCCATAGCCTTTATTTTCTTTGTGTTGGACGACAGTAGCCCCGGCAAGCTTGGCTACTTTTGCCGTACCATCAGAACTGCCATCGTCAATAACAATAACCTCATCGGCATACTGACGGGCTTTCAAGATTACGCTGCCAATATATTTTTCCTCATTATAAGCCGGCATGCCCACAATTATCTTCGGTTGAGGTGATTTAGACCTTCGAGTAACCCCCATTATAATTAATCCATCCTCCCCTCTTTGCTCGAATTATATCACATGTCGTGGAAAGTTTCTCCTTTTAAGCCATTTTTTCAAACTCGTCCTTGCTTGCGCCGCAGACCGGACAGACCCAGTCCCCTGGGAGTTTTTCAAATGGCGTCCCTGGGGGGACATTGCTTTCGGGGTCACCCTGCTCAGGGTCATAAATATATCCGCAAACACTGCACTGATATCTTGCCAATTTAAAGTTTTCCCCTCTCTTTTATCTCAAGCTGCCAAGACATTTATGACCCCATTCTAATATAAAAGAGCTTTGAACGCCACTAGATTCATTTACATTATGTCAAGTGTTCCCTGCACCAACCCGATGTGCTATACTGTCGTTAAAATACGATTAGAAAAGGGCAAGAGCTTGACCTACGCACGATTGATTGTCAATCCCGTTGCCGGGGCAGGAAAAACAGCCAAGAAATGGCCTCAGATTATGGGCTTGCTACAAAACATGGGGCTAAATTTTGAGCACGATATAACTGAGGCTCCCGGTCACGCTAGAGAGCTGGCTAAAGCAGCAGCTGAGAAAGGCTACGAGCTGGTGGTGTCAGTAGGCGGTGATGGGACGATAAATGAGGTGGTGAATGGTCTGTATGACACTGGCAACATGGCTGAGGTAACACTGGGCATTATTGCCACGGGAACAGGACATGATTATATTCGCACCATTGGTATCCCCTGGGCGTATCAGGAAGCCTGTAAATGTTTGCAAAACCCAGGAAAATTCGCCGCCGACCTCGGTGTTGTGGAATATTTCAGCGGCGGTCAGATGGTAAAGCGATTATTTGTCAATTTTGCCGGCTTAGGTTTCGATGCAGAAGTAGTTAAAACCACCACCCGGAAGTACAAAGCCCTAAGCAGCACCGCTTCTTACCTCACTGGGCTATTCGCTGCCCTTTTCTTTTATCAGAATAAAAAAGTAATCCTCACCATGGATGGCGAAGCGACCGAAAGAAAGGTCTGCACCGTTCTGGTAAGCAATGGCAAGTATGGCGGTGGCGGTATGCTGGCGGCACCCGAGGCTGACCTCACCGATGGTCTGCTCGATGTGTTGATAATAGGTAATATAAGCAAGCCAGACCTGCTCTGGTCATTGCCCCGAGTGTATAAAGGCACCCACCTCACCCATCCTAAAGTTTCGCTGAAGAAGGCAAGGGAAGTAGAGATACAGTCCACAGAAGCAATATCTCTCCAAGCTGATGGCGAATTACTGGGTGGGCTGCCAGCACGTTTCTATGTCTTACCGGGGGCACTCAACGTGGCTATCTAGATTCTTGGTCGGGGTGAGTGGATTTGAACCACCGACCTCATGGTCCCAAACCATGCGCG
>CAZUSN010000090.1:0-6075 GCA_964623035.1 uncultured Dehalococcoidaceae bacterium
CAAAGTCGCCTCAGAGTTGTCCAAACCGGATGGCTTAATAGAAGTTTTGCCCGGCAAAGAGGGCTCGTTTTTAGAACCTTTGCCCATAGGGAAACTTCCCGGCATCGGCAAAAAGAGCCAGCAGATATTAAAAAGTTTAGGCGTCAATACTATCGGGCAACTGGCTGCCCTGCCCTTGGATGTGCTCAAAAGCCACTTCGGTGCCTACGCCAAGCTAATCCATGACCATGCCAACGGAATCGGCGATGACAGAGTAGAGCCACCCGCCGAAGCCAAGTCCACCAGCCGGGAAACCACCTTTGCCCAGGATACCAGAGATGTCTCGTTCCTGAAGGCAACACTGCGTTATCTCAGTGAACGGGTGGGCAATGACTTGCGGGAGAAGGGGAAGCTAGCGCGGTGCGTCGCCCTGAAGCTGAGATATGCTGATTTTACCACCATTACCCGCCAGCGGACTCTCGCCCAGCCCACCGATACTGACCAGACTATATTCACCACCGGGCTGAAGCTACTGGAAAACGAATTGCCCCGGGAAAAGCAGGCCATTCGCCTCATCGGCATTGGAGTAGCAAACCTAGTGGAAGCCGGGCGGCAGCGAGACATGCTGGACTTATCCGCCCATAGGCTGGAAAAGCTGAATGCGGCTATTGACCGCATCCGCCAAAAATACGGCTTTACCGCCATACAAACAGGGAGAACTTTACGACTGAAAGACATTTTCCCGGAAAACGATAACGGCTACACCCTGCATACGCCGAGTTTATCAAGGTAGAATACTAGTTTGCTTTGAAGTTAAATAGAATTAGTCCTAAATGGTATTGACAAATACTCAATATTTTGTTATATTATATATGGCAGCTGAAATCAGCTTTATCGCTGGTGGAGGCGGCCCTCTCTGCCCTCGAAAGAGGGCTTTTTCTTATGGATAAATAACAAAACCATAATTATCTTTTCTTGAAGCCTCCAACATATACCTTGGCTTGATTCTTTTGTAAAGCTTATGTATCCCAAATTCTTTTTGCTTAAGCGTATGGTCATACCGTAATCGAGCCAAGTATGCACTCATATCTGCAAGCTGAACAAAGTAAGAATACTGCGAATGTCTTGAAAAGGGATCCTCAATAATTTTTACCACCGGAGCTTGATAATATCCGCCATAATGGCTTGGAATTGGATTATACACCCTCATCTTTCTTGATAGCTGTCTAAGCATTTTGTCACGGCCCTCATCATGGACAACAATCCCCAATTCTTGCTTTCCCAATAACCAATTTTCATACCTCTGAAAAAACATTGTCCAAGCTATGCTGCTAATCTTACTACTGGACGAAAGTTGAGGAGAGCTCTTATCAATGCTTACTATCAGAATGGCTATCTCTTGGGAATACCGCAGGAACTCCGCAGTTCTTCTGAATATTCTAGTCCGATTGGCATAACTCAAGTTTAATTTTCTGAAATCTCCGCCATTTTTCCATAAGTCGTTTGCTCGTAAATCTGATTTCAATGTAAGTCCGAAGTCTCTTTTTAGACCTTGTCTAAATGCCCTAACTTTCTCAAGGAATATCTTCCAGTTTGAATCGGCAAGAATAATTCCACCTAAAGTAAAATACCGAGTTATTGCGACATTATTCCCATCATCACCAGACTCGTCAACATAGGCAATGTACACTTGTAATGTCTCCTAAGTAAATGTCATGTCATTCAGTTAGAAAACATTTACATCAACCTATACCACATCCAGCAGCCTCTTCTCCCCCTCTATCTTCTTGATATCGGTGATGTCCTGGGTGACCTCAAGGATACCGAGGTATTTTCCCGCCTTATTTCTCACCGCAAAATACCTGATGTAAATCTTACGTCCCTTAAGGTCAATCCAGAACTCAGCAAAATCTCGCTTGCCCGACCTCAGGTCTCTTATCACCTTGTTTACTTTGTCCAGGCTAAACTGGGGGTGGCAATTCTGTACCCTCCGTCCGATTACCGCCGGCGTCCTTTTGAATATGCGGTCATCGCCCTTACTGTAATACCTGACAATGTCATCCCCATCAACGAAGGTTACATCTAAGGGCAGGGCATCAAAGATAGCCTCCAGCGTCTCAGCGGAAAACTTCTCCAGCATCGCTTACCCCCGGTCTCCCCGTTGCATATATTAGCACTTAACCCAATCTGAATCCAACCTTTTCATAAGAAATCTCTGCAAATTACACTTGCTTTAATCAAGTTAATTATGCTATTATTAATTATTACTCCGTTTTTCACGTGATAATCGTCTGTCGTCAAATCCCGGATGAGGAAAGTTCGATGCCCAAGATTTATTTTATTGACGTCACCAATCGAGATGGCGTACAGACTGCCAAACTCGGCTTATCCAAGCTGGAAAAGACCATGATGAATATTTACCTGAATGAGCTGGGGGTTTTTCAGTCCGAGTTTGGTTTCCCCACGACGAGGCACGAAACCCTCTATCTGCAGGCTAACCTGGAACTGGCTGAGATGGGGGTTCTCCAGCCCATCCGCCTGGAAGGATGGATTCGGGCTATTGTCAGCGATGTCGAGACGGCATTTAAGTTGGTACCTCAAATAAAGCATCTCAACCTTTCCATTTCGACATCAGAGCAGATGATTGACGGTAAGTTCCAAGGTAGAAAGAAAAGGGATGACATTATAAAGGACATGACCGAGGCGGTTGATGCCGCTAAGGCGCTCAGTGCTGAGACCATCGGTGTCAATGCGGAAGATGCTTCCCGCACCAACCTGGATTTCCTCGTTAAATTCGGCCTGGCCGCTAAAGAACACGGTGCCGATAGACTCAGGTACTGTGATACCCTTGGTTACGATAACCCCTTCACTATCTATGAAGCCACCAAGGCATTGGCGGAAAATATCGACATACCCTTGGAGATTCACTGCCATGGCGATTTGGGAATGGCAGAGGCCAATTCGCTTGCTGGAGCCAAGGGAGCTATCGATGGTGGTCAGGACGTTTACATCAATACCACCGTCAATGGCATTGGGGAAAGAGCCGGCAATGCTGACCTTATCGCTGTCATCCTGGCAGTAATCAAATCCAAGAATTTTGCCGAAAAATACCAGTTGAGCATGCCAATTAAAATGTCCAAGGCATGGAAATTAGCCAAGTTTGCCGAATATGCCTTTGGCGTACCAATTCCAATCAACCAGCCCGGGGTTGGCGCTAATGCTTTTGCTCAATCCTCTGGAATCCATGCTGATGGTGTGTTAAAAGACCCGGAAAACTACGAGCTCTATGGCTACGGGGAACTGGGCAGAGGTGACCCGGTGAAAGTAGAGACAGGAAGGGAAATTATTGCCGGGCAATACAGCGGGATATCTGGCTTCAGCCATATCATGGGTAAGATGGAGGTCTCATTCTCCAGCAGAGAAGAAGCTAATGAGATTCTGGAACTGGTAAGGTATGCCAATGTGGAAGCGCAAAAACCGCTGGTTGAAGATGAGCTGCTATTCATCGCCAAGCATCCCAAGATTGCCAAGAAGCTTTTAACCCTCACCCCATTGGAGTAGCTGAATCAGATAATATCGATGGCAAGGAGGCTGTCTTGAAAGCAGCCTCTTTTCATTTGAGATGAATAAACAATCTCTATATCAAACCGGCTCTTGCCCCGCCTATTGCGGATAAACTATAATTGGGAAGAAAATGGGGCTACGGATTACCACCCTGAGTGAAAATACCGCTGATACCGGTGACCTTCTGGCAGAGTGGGGGCTGAGCTTCCTCATCGCCACAGGAAAGGAAAATATCCTTTTCGACACCGGCAAAACAATCTCCGCCAGCTACAATACTGATAGCCTTGAGATTGACCTGAATCAAATCGATAAGATTGTCTTAAGTCACGGGCATTATGACCACAGCGGCGGTCTGCGCCAGATTCTGCGCCGGATGGGGAAAGAAGTAGAAATCATAGCCCATCCGGATATCTGGACAGCAAAATACCGCCGCCGCAAGGGGCAAAAAGACAAATATGTCGGCATACCATTCCAACGCCAGGACCTGGAAAGCCTCGGGGCGCGCTTTACCCTGACCACAAAACCGCTGAAAATAGCCGATAACATCATGACTACCGGTGAAGTCCCTATGGTCACCGATTACGAGACGATAGATTCCGCCCTGTTTGTCAAAAGTGACGCTGGCTGGCAGCCAGATAAACTTCTTGATGACCTGGCGCTCATCATCAATGCTGAGCCGGGACTGGTCGTCGTTCTGGGCTGTGCTCACCGTGGCATGCTCAACACCCTCTACCATGCCCGAAAACTCGCTGGCGTCAAAACGATACACACCGTTCTCGGCGGCGCCCACCTGATTAGTGCGTCCAAGGAGCGAATCAGACGAACCATTGCTGACCTTAAAGAGCTCGATGTGCAGAGATTGGGCTTGTGTCACTGCACCAGCTTGCCCGCTATCAGCATTATGGCTCAGGAGTTCGGTGAGAAGTTCTTTTTCAATATTACGGGCACTACTATTGAGATATAATTAAGGAGTCGCTACGAATCTTTCCGTACAATTAGCCCCAAAACACAAGCCAGGGCTGCTCCTGGCTAATCCGGTGATGACCGCCGCCGGGACTTTCGGCTACGGCACCGAGTACCGTCATCTATTTGACATTCAAAAGCTAGGGGCTATCGTCTGCAAAGGGACTACGCTTGAACCCAGAGAGGGTAATCCCCAACCAAGGCTAGCGGAAACTGCCTGCGGACTGCTCAACTCAATTGGCTTACAGAATATTGGCGTGAAAGCCTTAATCAGGGAAAAAGCACCAATCTGGGCAAGCTGGCGGGTACCAGTCATCGTTAACATTGCTGGGGAAACGGTTGATGATTACGCCCAGCTAGCTCACCAACTAGAGGGAGTAGTTGGCATTAGCGGACTTGAAGTGAACATCAGTTGCCCCAATATTAAGGCGGGCGGTGCTGAATTTGGCGCTAACCCCGAGTCAGCCGCCAGGGTAACCGCAGCGGTCAGAGCCGCCACCTCCCTCCCGGTACTGGTCAAGTTGACCCCAAATACTGGTGAGATAGCCAGGATAGCCGCCGCTGTGGGGGAAGCCGGTGCCGATGCCATCTCCTTAATCAATACGGTGAGAGGCATGGCAATTGACATCACGACACGCCGACCCCTGCTGGGCAATAAGACCGGGGGACTCTCTGGACCAGCGATAAAGCCGATAGCCTTGGCTATGGTCTATGAGGTGGCTGGTGCAGTGGACATACCCATTATCGGCTGTGGCGGTATCACCACCGGCAGGGACGCCATCGAGTTCATCATGGCCGGCGCCAGCGCTGTCCAGGTAGGCACCGCTAGCTTTGCCAATCCCTGCGCCCCGCTTGATGTGCTGGAAGGAATCGAAGAATTCATGAGAAAAGAGGGGATAGAAGATATCGCTGAGCTTATCGGGGCGGCGCGACACTAAAGACCGGTTACCCCTCCTTAATGCTACTCAGAATCTTCTTCTCTCTCGCCCTCATCTGGCGTCTCTCTTCCGGCTTCTCGTGGTCATAGCCCAGAAGATGAAGCACGCCGTGAATAAGCAGGATGGCTAATTCCCTTTTGATTGAATGCTTGTGCTCTTTCGCCTGAATCACTGCCTGTGGATAGGAGATGATGACTTCGCCGAGGTGGAGTATTCCATCGGGAGGTGACACAAACTTTTCCTCTCTCGGTGTCATATAAAAGGCTAATACATCCGTAGGCTTATCCTGCCCCCGATAGCTCCGATTTAGCTCCTGTACCCTTTCCTGGGTGGCGATAACTATGCCGAGCTCAGCGTTAGAGCTAACACCCTGAGCGAGGAGAGCCTGCTCCGCCAAACTACGTAGCCAGCTTTTCTCAGGGCACCCCTCAAAATCCCCATCAATGATAACGTCAATCTCCGCCTTCGCCATGCGCCCATCATCATAACACAGCCAGATTGAGCCAGCAAACAGGACGATGAGAGATTTCTCAACACCCTAGAGTATAATAGTTGCAAGTAAGTTGAGATATGAGTTAAAATATTATATAGATACTCTATGTATTATAGAGAACGAGGTAAAAAAATGGCA
>CAZUSN010000091.1:0-6061 GCA_964623035.1 uncultured Dehalococcoidaceae bacterium
AGAGAGGGGCAAATCCCCCTCTCTTACTTACACTCCCCCCTTCCCTTTGTAAGGGAAGGGGGACAAGGGGATAGGTTGCTAGACAATCTCCAGTGATAACTTTTGACATCTTGCCACCTAATCCGTATAATTAGTGAATTAGACTCAGCAGAGGGTATTGTTTTGGCAAAGAATAATAAGCCCGGCACGGTAGCACACGAGATAGCAATCGATATTGAACAACTCAAAAAGCGCCTGGATATGCTTGACCACCGTTTAGATAGCATCGATTCGATAGTTACCGCTGTGGCGGAACGGGTAATGAAGCAGCCGGTTACTTTTATTATCACCTGTCCCAGTTGCGGCCGCAGTATTGAGATTGCTCTTTTCGGTCTCCAGAAACCAAGGAAATGAAATTAAAATAAAATAAGAGGTTAAATCGTGGAGAATAACATAACCTTCCACGATTCTTTATAATATATACTCGAACTTAATGCTTATCTAAAATAACAGGAGGTGAACATGGCAATAGCCGCTAGAATCAATCAGGCTAAATATGATGTCTTCCGGTGGCGCTACGAGCTGAGTATTCCCCAAAAGTTAGTTCTAGCTCTTGGCATCGCCTGCCTTACCGGACTGGCTGCCCAGATTAGGGTCCCGCTTCCCTGGAGTCCGGTGCCAGCGACCGGACAAACCTTCGCCGTACTCCTCGCCGGAGTCCTTCTCGGGAGGTGGTGGGGAGGCACCAGCATGGCTATCTATGCTGGACTTGGCGCAGCTGGAGTTCCCTGGTTTGCTGGCTGGGGCAGCGGTCTTGGGTATTTAGCCGGTCCAACCGGAGGATACATCATCGGTTTTATCCTGGCCGCCCTCTTCTTAGGTCATTTCACCGACAAATATGTCCGGTCGAGGAGCTTCCTGAGCATGCTCGGGCTTATGCTTTGCGCCAACTTCGTCCTGGTCTATATGCCCGGCCTTATTCAGCTTGGGCTCTGGGTCAATTTGGTGAAAGGAGAACCAACCTCTCTCACCAGCCTGCTCATGATGGGAGCTGTCCCCTTCATCGCCGGCGATATTACCAAGGCGGTTCTGGCGGCAGCTATTGCCAGAGGGATAACCCCTAAATCAGCCTACAATGGAGAAGTAGATAAAGATAAGTGGGCGCATTGGCGCCTGCCTTAGTGATATAACAACATTACTTAATATAAGTCAGGGGTGATAAAAGTGAAATGCACCCGGTGTGAACAGGAAATCTCCGAGAAAGAAAGCTACATTCATCAGGGTAAGGTGTATTGCGAGGATTGCCTCATGGAAAAGGGCTTACACCCCGGTAAATGTGAACCATGGGCATCTTACCTGGCTACTCACACCAGAGAGCGCTCAGGGATGAAGGGCATCCAGGGACTTACGCCTTTGCAGCAAAAAGTATACGCCTTCATTAAAGATAGGGGTAAGGTGACCCGAGAAGAGGTAAAGCAAAACCTTGACCTGTCTGAGGCTGAGATAGACGCCCAGCTGACGCCATTGATGCACTCGGAATTAGTCAAGGAGTGCGCTGAAAAAGGCAACTTTTACCTGGTTGCTGTATAGTCGAGAGAATTCGATAGTGGTCATCAAGAAAAAGCAAACAGAAGAGGAAAAGCTGGAGACAATGCGGCATTCCGCCTCGCACGTCATGGCGGAAGCGGTTCAGTCTATCTTCCCCGACGCCAAATTCGGCATTGGCCCAGCCATTGAAGACGGCTTTTATTATGACTTCGATTTGCCCCGCCCGCTCAATCCGGATGACCTGCCCCTCATTGAGAACAAGATGAAGGAAATCATCGCCTCAAATCTGCCTTTTACCAGAAAGGACGTAACTAAAGAAAAAGCAAGAAAGTTGTTCGCCACTCAACCCTATAAGCTGGAATTGATTGATGAGCTTCCCGATGAAAAGGTTAGCATATATCAGCAAGGCTCGTTCCTTGATTTGTGCCGGGGGCCTCACGTGAATTCTACTGGTGAGATAAAAGCATTTAAGTTGCTCAATATTGCCGGTGCTTACTGGCGTGGTGATGAACACCGTCCCATGCTGCAACGAATATATGGGGTTGCTTTTGAAACTCAAGAAGCTCTGGACAAGCATCTGAAAAGGCTGGAGGAAGCCGCCCGGCGTGACCACCGGAAATTGGGTAAAGAGCTTGACCTTTTCAGCATCCAGGATGAGTTTGGTCCGGGACTGGTTCTCTGGCATCCCAAGGGGGCTATTATCCGCCGTGCTATCGAGGATTTCTGGAAAGATGAACACGTCAAGCGCGGCTATGAACTTGTCTATACCCCTCATATTGCCCGAATGGATTTATGGAGAATCAGCGGACACCTGGAATTTTACCAAGAGTATCTCTACAGCCCAATGGATATTGAGGAGCAGAAATATATCCTGAAGCCAATGAACTGCCTGGGGCACATTTTGATTTATAAGACCCGGATACGCAGCTACCGTGAATTGCCCATACGCTACGCCGAACTGGGCACTGTCTATCGCTATGAACGTTCCGGAGTGCTTCATGGTCTATCCCGGGTCAGGGGTTTTACTCAGGATGACGCCCATATTTTCTGTCGCTTTGACCAGCTGGAGACAGAAATAGTCGGCGTGCTGAACCTGGCTCTTTTCATGATAGATACCTTTGGTTTTGGCAACTACCAGATGTTGCTTTCCACCCGACCGGAGAAATACGCCGGCACGATTGAAATCTGGGATGAAGCCACTGGCATCTTGCGTCAGGCTCTGGAACACACCGGACTTCCCTATGATATCGACCCGGGGCAAGGAGTATTTTACGGACCCAAAATAGATATCAAATTTGAGAGCGCCTTAGGCAAGGCGTGGCAGGGGCCGACCATTCAGGTCGATTTTAACCTCCCACCGCGTTTCGATGTTACCTATATGGGTGAGGACGGACAAGAACATCCGGTAGTCATGGTACACCGCACGGTGCTGGGCAGCATGGAACGTTTTCTGGCAACGCTGCTGGAACACTATGGCGGTGCCTTCCCGGTGTGGCTGGCACCCGTGCAGGTGAAAGTGATTCCAGTAGCTGACCGCCATCTGGAATATGCCCATAAGATAGAAGCTGAGCTCAAAAAAGAGGGAATTCGCGCTGAAGTTGACGACCGGTCAGAAAGAATAAACTTAAAGATACGGCAGGCGCAACTGGAGAAAATCCCTTATATGCTGGTGGTAGGTGATAAGGAAGTAGAGACCGGCACCATCTCCATCCGATTACGCAGTGGGAAGCAAATCGCTGACCAGTCCCTGGTTGGCTTCAAAGAAACCATCAAAACAGCTATCAGTAACAAGGTTAAAGACATTGAAGATACTCTGAGTTGATTATTCAATGAGAAAAATGGTATAGTTTTTCTTCGTAAGAAGCCTGTATTTGAAGGAGGTAAAAAGGGACCATATTTAGACGACTGCGTGTTAATGACATGATAATGGCTAAGGAGGTTCGCCTGGTGGGGGAGAAAGGGGAGCAATTAGGCATTATGCCGTTGAGCCAAGCAAAGGAGATAGCCAGAAAGAATAACCTTGACCTGGTGGAAGTAGCTCCCACCGCCAAACCCCCGGTGTGCCGCCTCCTTGATTACGGTAAATTTAAGTATCAGCAAGCTAAAAAAGAACAGGAAATAAGGAAGAGTCAGAGAGTCTCTTTACTGAGGGAGATACGCTTACGACCCAAGATTGGTGACCATGACTTTGAGTCCAAAGCCAGGTCGGTGCAGAAATTGCTAGCTGATGGTGACAAAGTCAAAGTAAGCGTCATGTTCCGGGGGCGTGAAATTACCCATCCGGAACTTGGTTGGAAATTACTGCAACAGATGGCAGAAGCAGTGGGTGATGTTGCCTCTCTGGATAGACAGCCAGTGATGGAGGGGAAGCGGATGGACATAATCCTAGCCCCAACTGCCGCTGCCAAAACTAAAATGAAAGAAGGGACAAAGGAAGCTCAAGATGCCAAAATTGAAAACACACAAAGGAGCTAAGAGCCGTCTCTACATTACCGGTAGCGGCAAAATCATGCGCATTAAGGGCCCGAAAAGCCACCTGCGCCGCCGCAAAGCCAAGCGGGTGAAGCGCCTTTTTGATGAGAAAGTCCCATTACATTCTGCTGACCGAGCCAGGGTAAAAAGATTCTTACCCTATGGAGTTAGCTAGACAGGAGGAGTTGTCACTTGCCACGAGTTAAGAGAGGTTTCGCTTATCGTCGCAGACATAAAAAGATATTAGAGTTGACCAAAGGGCACCGGGCAACCAGGCATTCTCTCTATCGCCGGGCACACCAGTCCATGCTTAAAGCACTAAGCTATGCTTACCAACACCGTCGCGAGCGGAAAGGCGATATGAGACGACTCTGGATTTTGCGGATAAATGCCGCGAGCCGAGCCCAGGGTCTGAAATATGGTCAACTGATAAACAGCTTGAAAAAGGCTGGGGTTGAAATAAACCGCAAAATGCTCGCTGATATGGCAGTCAGAGAACCAGAAGCCTTTGCCAATCTGGTATCTACCGCTAAAGAAAAAGTCCAGGCTTGAAAACGTAGACCTGAATGGTCAATCGCTATCCTGTCTCCTCTCTTCCAGAGAAAACCTAAGAAAGAAAATGCTGTCGCAACTTGAAAAACTAAATTCAAAAGCTTTACAAGAGTTAGAAGGCCTGACTAACGCCAAAGAACTGGAATCCTGGCGGGTTCGTTACCTTGGGAAGAAAAGCTCACTAACCAGGATACTGCGCAGCCTGGCGAAATTACCCTTGGAGGAGAGAAAAATTGTCGGCGCCCGGGCGAATGATATTAAGGTTAACCTTGAGAAAAGCCTGAAGCAAAAAGAACTGATGCTTCGTGAGGCGCAGCTGGCTGCCGACAGGCAAAAAGAGGTCATTGACATCACCCTGCCGGGTTATCCTTTGCCCATCGGGCGTTTACACCCGATTACGCAAACGCTCAACGAAATCTGTGAAATATTTGTCTCGATGGGCTTTCAGATAGTTGAGGGACCAGACGTCGAGTGGGATTACTATAATTTTGAGGCTTTAAACATTCCCGAAGAACATCCCGCCCGCGATACCATGTCCACCACCTGGGTGGACTACCAGACAGAGAGCGGAGAACGACCAATGCTCCTCCGCACCCACACCACCGCCGTAACCGCCCGAGTAGTGGAAACGATGAAACCCCCGATACGGGTAATTGAGCCGGGCAAAGTCTACCGCTATGAAGCCAGCGATGCTACCCATGTCCCCATGTTCCATCAAATTGATGGTCTGGCGGTAGATAAGGGGATTACCATGGCTGACCTCAAAGGGACCCTTTATGAGTTTGCCCGCCGTTTCTTTGGTGCGGCGAGAAAGGTGCGCTTTCGCTGTGACTACTTTCCCTTTGTTGAGCCAGGCGTTGAGATGGCTATATCCTGCCTTGCCTGCGATGGCAAAGGTTGCCGTCTGTGCGGCAACAGCGGCTGGATTGAGATATTGGGTGCCGGGATGACTCACCCCAGGGTGCTGGAGCGGGGCGGCATTGACCCTGAAATTTACCAGAGCTTTGCCTTTGGTATCGGCATTGAGCGATTGCCCATGCTCCGTTACGGCATCGATGATATCAGGTTATTCTATGGCAGCGACCTCAGATTTTTAAGACAATTCTAGAGTTGGTGAGATGAAAGTCCCTTTAAAATGGCTTAAGGAATATGTTGATGTCACCCTATCTCCACGGGAGGTAGCGGAAAAGCTGACCATGGCGGGCATTGAGGTTAAAGGTACCCAGGTCATCGGGGGTAAATGGGAAAACATTGTGGTTGGTCAGATTGTGGCGGTTAACCCCCACCCCAATGCCGACCGCCTTCATTTGCCCACCGTAAATTTAGGCACCGAGCAGCAAACCGTCGTCTGCGGAGCACCTAACCTCAGAGTTGGCGATAAGGTCGCCTTCGCTCACCTCGGCGCTGAGCTGATAGACGGGCATACCGGTCAGCTAGTGCGCCTGAAATCAGCCAAGATTCGCGGCGTTCCATCCAGCGGTATGGTCTGTTCAGAGAAAGAGCTTGGCAT
>CAZUSN010000092.1:0-6017 GCA_964623035.1 uncultured Dehalococcoidaceae bacterium
TGATAATCAGCCGGGTCAACGACGACGATGACATCCGGGAAATTTTTGGCGGCAGCTCGAATCATGGTCGGCCCACCAATATCAATATTTTCCAGCGCCTCGTCAAGGGTAACGCCCTCTTTGGCTACCGTCTGAACGAAAGGATAAAGATTGACCGCCACCAGGTCAATGGGTTCAATTTTATTTTTAGCTAGCTCTGCCATATGCTCAGGCAGGTTACGCTTGGCCGGCAGGCCGCCATGAACCATCGGGTGCAGGGTCTTAACCCTGCCATCAAGAATCTCAGGGAACCCGGTAATTTCGGAGATGCTCTTCACCGGCACCTTTGCTTTTTCCAGCGCCTTCTTGGTGCCACCGGTGCTGAATATTTCAAAGCCCAGCCGACTTAAGTTTCCCGCAAAATCGGCGACCCCTGCTTTATCCGAAACGCTGATAATAGCCCGCATTAAGACCTCCGATTTATATCCAAGGCAAAGTCCTTTATATGTGGTCAGTTTCCTTTCTTATAACTAGACCTTCCCCACTTTATGTATTAGTTATTTCCTACCGAAGGCTAAGAACATATTCACGCTGGCAAACTGCCGGTCATTCAGTTTGGTCCGTCAGGTCTCCCCCATACCATCCACCACCACATCTTTAAGTTCCGCTTCCAAAAACCACCGTTTCACATCTTCCCTCTTAAAACCCAGCCAGCGGTCATGTTGTTCCGTTCTCAAAAACTCAAACTGGTGCTCGTCCATATCGGTAATAACCAGCTTTCCGCCGGGCTTCAGGACTCTCCTCATCTCTTTAATCGCCACTAGAGGATTGTCCACATGATGCAGGAACATGTTGGCAAAAGCGTAATCGACAGCGTTATCGTCAATGGGCAGTTTCTCCGCTGTACCGACTCGGTAATCAATAGTGCTCACCCCGCGGAACTTATTCTTCATCTCCTTGAGCATCTCTTCAGACTGGTCGACGGCGATTACCTTCAAACCCTTCTGAACCAGTCCCTCGGTAATAAAACCAGTCCCAGCGCCGATGTCAGCAGCAGCCTTGCCCGCCTTTGCTTTGGCAGCGGAAATAGCCTTTTCCCTCACTGCTTCCGAGAAAAAGGACTGGCGCATCACGTCCCACTGGCTGGCAACTTCATCAAAATATTGCTTGCTGCTCATTCCTGCCCCCTAATCGATAACTACCCACTGCTCACCCTTTTGCTTCACTATCTCACCAATGACCATTGCTTCGGGAAGAGCTTTGGTAATCTCTCTCACCCTTTCCGGTGGGCAAACCACCACCATCCCGATGCCCATATTAAACACCCGGTACATCTCCTTCTCAGCCACATTACCCTGCTTCTGGATAAGCTGGAAAATGGGGGGAACTGTCCAAGCCTGACGATTAAACTTTGCGCTCAGACCTTGAGGCAGCACCCGGGGCACATTCTCAATTAAACCACCCCCAGTAATATGCGCCAGCCCCTTAATCAGTGGCAGCAAAGGCTTCAATTGATGATAGTAGCATCGGTGAGGTTCCAGAAGCGCTTCGCCGAGGGTCCGGCCCAGCTCCGGATAGTGCTTCTCAAATTGGTCAACAGCAAAAATCTTGCGCACCAGTGAATAACCATTGGTGTGCAGCCCGCTGGAGGGTAAGCCGATTATGGTATCGCCAGCCACAATCGTCTTCCCCATGATTATCCTGTCTTTCTCCGCCACACCGATGATAAAACCAACCAGGTCATAATCCTCCCCGACATACATCCCGGGCATCTCAGCAGTCTCGCCACCAATAAGAGCACAGCCAACCTCGCGGCAAGCATGAACTAGTCCCTGAACAATAGCTTCCACTTTCTCTGGCACCAGCTTACCCATGGCAATATAGTCCAAAAAGAAAAGAGGCTCAGCACCGCAGGTAAAAATATCATTGACACAGTGATTGACCAGGTCAATACCGACGGTATCATGCTTACCCAAAGCAACCGCGAGCTTCAGCTTGGTGCCTACCCCGTCAACACTGGACACCAGAACTGGCTGGTCATACCCTTTAAATTCAAAAAGACCGCCGAAGAAGCCCACGCCGCTCAAGACCTCGGGGCTATAGGTAGTCCGCGCTTGTTTGGCAATCAGTGTCTTGGCTCTATTGGCAAGGTCAATATCGACGCCGGCGGCAGCGTAGGTTTGCCTCACTATCTTGCTTCCCATACCCAGATACCCCCTTTCTAGATTACCAGAAAGCAGACCTCGACTCAAATATGTGAACGTAAGTGCCTAAGAACCTTTGCCCTTATCTAAAATTCATTCGCCCTCTCTTAAGATTAAGGATGAGAGAGGGGATAAAATCGATGCGTCATCCCAATTAAATTGGAGTTCCTCTACTTAGCTAAACCGAGTCCTTTATCTATCGTCTGGAAATCAAGGTTCTGCTCCAGAATTTCAGCTAGCTTGACTACTTTCTTCTCTTGGCTAAATCGGGTTTTGTCCAGAGCATCCTCGATGTTCTGGATAACGGTATTGATGTCAGTCTTAGTTAAGATAATGGGAATACCCTTATCCTCCGCTTTATAACGGACATAATCAATTGGCAAGGTATCGCCGCTGATAACCAGGCACTTTGTCGCCGTCTCCAGAGCTGCCATCTGCATATCCGGGCGGTCGCCTCTGACCACTGCCGCCTTATTAGCCTTGCGACCAAAATAGTTCAGCCCTGAGTCAACAGCCATCGCCCCCACCATAACGTTTTCCACCAGCTCCACCGATTTTTCGGCGTTATTTAATATCTTCCCCTGAATCGAATCAGCCAGTTCAGCGATGGTCAAGGTGAAGAGAACTCTATCTTCAGGAATAACGCCCAGGATACGTAATTCTGACTCACCGAACTTGGCGGTTATTTCCTCGCACACGCGCTTCAGCCTACTTTTCGGCACCTTATTCAACACCATTCCCAGGAAATTCTCCCCAAAGCCTTTATAGCTATTGATGAACCTCGGCATGGATGGCTTATTGGTGAATCTCTCCACAGCCATCACCTTGGCTTTCAACGACTCAGCAATCTCATAAGCAGCCTTGCTAGAACTATCATCCGGGCTCTGTCCGCACCTGCCCTCGATGATAACCACATCTTTATTTTGCGCCACTTCGATATAGGCACGTCGAATTCTATCTGCCAGACTCCTCTCGCCGCCGATTACTGGAGCCAAAGAAGCCAGCGGCTCCGCTAAAGCCAGAACCTGCTTCATAAATGACGCATCGCGGTCACTAACTTCCGATTTCTGCTCAGCGAAGATTGGCTTTAAAAAACCTACTTTCTTGCCATCGCCTGATAAATGTTTAGCCACGCCAACGCCAATTGCCGTCTTGCCCGCCGCTTCTTCTGCCGAGACTAGATATAAAGCAACCAAGTTTCACCTCCGGCTCTATTTCCTGAATCTTGCCCATCTATTATAATGCCTTGCCTTTCCTCCGTAAAGTAAGTCTGAGTTATTTACTTATTTAAAACGAGGGGTGTTCCAGAGGGGCAACCGTCCCTCTTTTACTATTCTCCCCCTCTCTCTTGAGGGAGAGGGGGATTAAGGGAGTGAGGGTGATATAAACAGGCTATAATTGGCAATAGTTGAGTGATATAATTAAGTTAAGGGCAAAGGCAGAGGTTTAAGATGCATGAGGCAATGCTTTCGGAAAAGCTGCCCAACTCCCGGGTAAGGTGTCATATCTGCCAGTGGTGTTGCAGTATCAGCCCGGGCAAGTTTGGTGTCTGCCATATGTATCAGAACCGAGATGGCATCCTCTACAACATGAATTACGCCAAAGCGTCATCAGTAGCCGCCGACCCCATCGAAAAGAAACCCCTGTTTCATTTTTACCCGGACACGCTAGCTTTCTCCATAGGCGGGTGGGGCTGCAACTTCCACTGCCAGCACTGCCAGAACTGGGAGATTTCCTGCCCGGTGAACGATGAGCCCTGGCGCAATTCGCGAGATATTCTCCCCCAGACAGCTATTGAGTTGACGAAACGCTACCACTGCCAGGGCATTGCCTGGACCTACAACGAGCCGACCATATGGTTTGAGTACACGCTGGATTCAGCCAAGCTAGCTAAGGAAAATAACCTCTATACCGTATATGTCACCAACGGCTATATGACCCCGGAGGCAATGGACACTATCGGGCCCTATCTGGATGCCTGGCGTGTTGATGTCAAGGGCTTCTCCGATACCTTCTATCGAGATTTAGCCAAGGTAACCCACTGGCGTGGCATACTTGAGGTTGCCAAGCAGGCTAAAGATAAATGGCAAATGCACCTTGAGGTGGTCACCAACATCATCCCCACCATGAACGATGATGACCAGCAACTCGAGGGGATTGCTCACTGGATACGAGAGGCACTGGGGGAGCTGACCCCCTGGCATGTCACCCGATTTTATCCCCACCACCACCTGAATCACCTGCCCCCCACCCCAATCTCAACCCTGGAGCGAGCTTACGAGATTGGGCGTAAAGCTGGACTCAAGTTCATCTATGCCGGCAATGTCCCCGGTCACCATAGTGAAAATACCATCTGTTACTCCTGCGGCAAGCTTATTGTGCAAAGGTTTGGCTATCAGACCGAGGTCGTCGGGCTACAGGGTTCAAAGTGCAAATTCTGTGGTGCCGAACTAAATTTCAGGACAGGTTAAGGAGAATCAAGATGAGCAGAAATCCAGTTGTCGCCGGGCAATTTTACCCCGCCTCAGCCTCACAATTAAAGAAAATGATTGCTATGCTCGTGGATGAGCGGGCAGAGAAACAAAAGGTAATCGGTCTGGTTTCACCCCATGCCGGATATATCTATTCGGGGCCGGTGGCGGGTGCTGTTATCTCCAGAATCGAATTCAAAGACACTTTTATCATCCTCGGTCCCAACCACAGTGGCATGGGCAAGCCTCTGAGCATTATGACCCAGGGCAAGTGGAAAACACCTCTGGGCGAGGTGGAAATCGATTCCGAGCTCGGAAAGCAAATTTTAGCCACTTCCGGTCATTTGCAGGAAGATGCCGCTGCCCACCAGTATGAGCACTCCATCGAAGTCCAGATACCATTTCTGCAATATTTTAAGCCAGACATCCGAATAATACCTATTACCCTAGCTTACGCCAGCGCCATCGCTCTTAAGGAAATCGGCAGGGAAATTGCTCGAGCGGTCAAAGAACTGAAGCGAGAAGTCGTCATCATAGCCAGCAGCGATATGACCCACTATGAGCCGCAGGAGTCGGCAAAAGAGAAGGATGCTCAGGCAATCGACGCCATACTGAATTTAAATGAAGATGAACTGCTCAGGCGCGTTGCCGAATTAAACATCTCGATGTGTGGCTATGCTCCAACGGTCAGCCTCATCTCCGCCGCCAAAGAACTGGGCGCCAGGACAGCAGAGCTAGTTAAATACCAGACCAGCGGGGATACCACCGGCGATTATGCCAGCGTCGTTGGCTATGCCGGCATCATCATCAAGGCAGTTGAGATGCACCCGCTGGTGAAACTGGCTAAGGCAACCGTGGAGACCTTTGTCAAAGAGGGCAAGGTTCCCCCACCACCCGCAGAGCTTACTCCGGAGATGAAAGAGAGAGCCGGGGTCTTTGTTTCCATTCATAAGTTCGGCGAGCTGAGGGGCTGCATTGGGACTTTTGAGCCCATCCAGAAAAATGTCGCGGAAGAGATTATCAATAATGCCATCAGCTCGTCCACCAGAGACCCCCGCTTCCCACCCGTCACCCCGGAAGAACTGAAAGACCTTCACTATAGTGTGGATGTGCTCACTCCCCCCAAGCCGGTGAAGGACAAGAGCCAGCTCGACCCGAAGAAGTACGGGGTCATCGTGCAGTGCGGTTTCCGGCGGGGTCTGCTCCTGCCCGACCTTGAGGGGGTGGACAGCGTTGACTACCAGATTGACATCTGCCGCCAGAAGGCGGGCATTATGCCCGATGAACCGATAAAGCTGTTCAGGTTTGAGGTGAGGAGGTATAAGTGAGCAAGGGCATTTAAGAATGAAGAGAACAAGTGATT
>CAZUSN010000093.1:0-5992 GCA_964623035.1 uncultured Dehalococcoidaceae bacterium
ATGAAGATTGACCCGGAACTATGTATTGCCTGCGAGGCATGTCTTCCTTATTGCCCGATGGAAGCCATCAGCATGAAGGATGATGTTGCCGTCATCGACCAGGACGAATGTGTGGACTGTTCCGTCTGCCTGAAGTCCGGTGTTTGTCCGGTGGACTGCATCATCTTTGAGCCAGCCCCATGGCCCCGCTCACTGCGCAACACTTTCTCCGACCCCAGAACCGAGCATAAGGAGACCAGGATTGCCGGGCGCGGTACCGAGGAGATGAAGACCAACGATGTTACCGGCCGGTTCAAGAGGGGATGGGTTGGTCTGGGCTGTGAATTTGGCAGACCGGGTATTGGTGCTCGTTTTCGCGATTTGGATAAGGTAGCCCAGGTGCTGGCAAAGCACGGGGTAATATTCGAGCCCAAGAACCCGGTTACCTTCCTCATGGAAGATAAGAAGACCGGCAGAATCAATAGGGAGGTGCTGGACGAAAAGGTGCTCTCTGCCATAATCGAGTGCGCGTTTCCTATCGAGAAATTCCAGGAGATAATGGATGCTTTGAAAAAGGTATCGAAAGAGGTTGATACCGTTTTCAGCGTTGAGGTCATCAACCGGGCTGACCCTGACGGGTCATATCCCTTACGGAAGCTTCTGGATAAGATGGGGATTCCCTATTACATCAATGGCAAACAAAACGTCGGTTTAGGCCGACCGCTGGCTAATGTTTAAGGAGGAAAATAGATGACGCATACTTTGCATCGTCGTGGAACTGCTGAGAGCCTGAGTGGAGACTATGTTTTTATAATGATACAGGCTGTCGGGATAAATGAAGATGGTGCCGTCCCCAAGATGCAGGAGTTCCTGCGCATTGCCTTGCGCCATAAACCGGTAAACATCGGCAGTGTTGACCTGGGAGGCAGGATTGACCAGCCCGAAGAGGTCATCGCCAACCTTCAGAAGATTGCTCATGTTGTCTTTGACAATCAGCCGGCGGTAATTGCGTTCCTTAAGGACGTCAAGAAGGCGGACCTGGGGTTATCGGTGGTGGTGAGCGGCATTTTTGAGAAGGTTGACGAATGCCTTGAAAAAGCCGGGCTGAAGCACCATACGGCTAACTTTTCCTTGGGGATATGGGGCAGGACAGAAAAGCTGCCCGGCAATGACATCCTTGAAGTTATTACCATGTGTGGTCATGCTCTCATTTCATCCAATTTAGTTAAAGCCATGATAGAGGATATCAAAGCTGGAAGAAAGACTCCTCAAGAAGCGGCTAAGGTTTTGATGCCTCAATGTGCTTGCGGTGTATTTAATCCCGCACGGGCGGCTAAGTTGCTGGCTGCCATGGCTAAAAAGTAGGTACAAAGCTCGCTCTGATGAGGTTAGCAGATAGAGGTGCCGCCATCAGCAAACACGGTTGCTAGAGTTCTGACTTACTGCTCAAATGGGTAGCTAGTCATCTCAGTCCAGAGCAATCGGATAGCTGCCGTATTCTCTTCCCGCTTCGTACATAGCAACGATGTTTGCTACCGGCACCCCCGGCTGGATGTTGTGCACCGCAGCCAAAATGTATCCGCCGCCTGGTGCCAGGTCTCTAATCCGTCGTTTGACTTCAGATTTTACTTCCTCGGGAGTGCCTTTAGGCAATACTCTCTGAGTATCTACGCCACCCCAAAAGCTAAGTCTGTCGCCAAATTCCGGTCCCAGGATACTGGAATCCATGTCTTTGGCAGCTACCTGAACCGGGTTAAGAACATCAACTCCAAGCTCAATCAGGTCTGGTATTAATTTATAAACCGAGCCACATGAGTGCAGGTGAATAAAGGCGGACGTGTATTTCTTAACAGCATCAAAGTATTTTTGGTGGCGGGGTTTAAATAGCTCGCGATAAAGTTCCGGGGAAACGATAAGCCCATTCTGAAATCCCAGGTCTTCACTGATAGCCACCACATCAACGAGGTCGCCTGCCTTTTTCAGGATTTCCACGGCTAAAGCGGTATTATGTTCCACTGCGGCGTCAAATAAAGCGGCAGCTAATTTCTTATCAGCAGCCAAGTCCATGAACCAATCCTCAAAGCCGCGCAAAAATTGTGTGGTATGAACAAAGGGTACTGGAAGACGTAACACAGTGGCGTAATCAGTTTTCTCCCGATAATAGAGAAGCCGGTCACGCATTCCCCGGGTATAGCCGGGGTCGCTGGGGTCAGGCCAGGGGAAGTTGATGATGTCCTGAATGGTAATTGGTCCGGCTAGGGGACACTTTGCCAGGTCGTAATAGAAAGAGCTGAGTGGTTTGTGACGCACCACTCCATATTCATCTTGATAACCGTCTTCACCAACCGGAAGATATGGCTTGCTATCCGGTACCCCTGGAACCACGCCGCGTAAGTCAATATCTAATGCCTTAAGGATAGGTTCATGTATGGCGGCAGTCTGCATCATTTTGTTGATAATGGTATCCTCGGCCTCAATGCCAAAATAAGCCTTCAGTTTTTGATACTCAACCACGTGAATGCTGCTGCATATCGTGCTGCCGAGGTCAAAAGGTATCCGGTCCGGTTCCTGATGGCGGAGTGCGGTTAGAACTCTTTCCCGGTGACTTAGAGCCATACGACCACCCCCTTTACGTAAATATATGATATCATATCATAATAGCATTCTTAGCTCTAAGTCCAAAAGGAGGTAACCTGATGAAAAAGAAATATATTTCACCCAAGGGAATCTTTGAGCCCATAGGCTGGTCTCATGCTGTCAGGGCAGGCGACACCATATACCTTGCGGGTATGACCGGCTGGGATGAGCAGCGTAAGTTAGTGGAAGGTGGCTTTGAGGCTCAGGCAGTAAAAGCTCTGGAAAATATAAAAGTGATTCTGGAAGCTGCTGGAGCTTCTCTCAACGATGTGGTGAAATATACTGTCTATCTTAAAAATATGGATGATGTCTACAAATTTCGGGAAATCCGAGCCCGCTTCTTTACTCCTCCCATGCCTGCTGCCACTGGCGTTGAGGTCTCAAGGCTCCTCCCCGGAGTGCTTGTGGAAATAGATGCCGTAGCTGTGGTCGATTAGATAAGCTAGCTACTCGACGGGGAAGCCATTCTTTGCGTAGGCTGCCAGGTCCCGATTCCCGGGAAGGAATCTGGCGTTCCCTCGTTTTCGCTTTAGCTGTCCATCTTCGATAATCACTTCGCCTCTCTGCATGGAGAAGACCGGTGCGCCAATGATTTCCTTCCCTTCAAACAAGGTGAAGTCGGCGTTACCATGCATCTTCTGGGCACTTATGGTGAACTTGACTGCGGGGTCAAGCAGGATTAAGTCGGCATCAGAGCCCGCTTGCAGGATTCCTTTCTTGGGATAGAGCCCAAAAATCTTCGCCGGGTTTTCACACATCGTCTGCACTAATCGAGGCAGGGTGATGCGGCCACTATTCACCCCGTCGTGATAGACCACGGGGAGCATCTGCTCCACAAAAGGGGCCCCAAAGCGGGCTTCGAAGATATTGCCCGGTCTCGGTTTAGCTCCCGACCCGGTAATAAAATCCTTGGAGGCGCCTCCCCACTCTTTATGTTCTGCCCTTACATTAGCCGAGTCGCTACCCACAACGTCTATAGCGTGACCGGCTAAGCCGTTCCACATGGCGTCGTTATCCTCTTTTTCTCGCAAAGGAGGTCCCACCTTACCTAAAGGGCCTCTTTCCAGTACTGCTCGATTGGTCAGGGATAGGTACTGAGGGCATGTTTCACTGTAGATGCGTCTTCCTTCCTCCTTCATTCGCGCCACGATTTCAGGAACTTCCCGGGCGCTGAGGTGCACTAAGTAGAGAGGGCAGTCAGTTATCACAGAATAGGCGGCAGCACGAGTAACTGCCTCCACTTCCAGGATGTTTGGTTGTGAGGGCAGAAAATACTCCCTGGATACTTTTCCTTCGGCGACGAATTTTTCTACCAGGCAGTCAATGCCGTAGCCGTTCTCCGGGTGAACCATAGCGATACCACCATTAGCCGCCGTTACCGCCATAATTTTAAGCATCTTTGCGTCGGGCATCATCATATTTCGTTTGGAGAAGCTCATGAACATCTTGAAAGAGGATACCCCCATCTTCAATAATTTCGGAATTTCAGCTACGGCGTCATCCTCAGCAACAAAAACAGTGTGAATGGCGAAATCGAGGCAGGAGGTTTTCTCTCCCTCCTCAATCAGCCCTTTTACGATTTCTGAAGTTTTTCCAGCGCATCCCCAGGCTACAAGATTGCCAATGAAGGGGATTATGGTAGTGACCCCGCCATAAGCAGCCGCTATGGAGAAGGTGTCCATCTTGTCAGCGTACACCGGGTGGCAATGGGCATCAATGATTCCGGGGAGAACATATTTGCCCGACGCATCGATTACCCTTGGTGCCTGAAGATTTTCTCCTATTTGCTGAACCACGCCATCACCCACCAAGACATCGCCTTTAGCGATTCCTTTGCCACTAACTATCAGGCCTCCCTTTATAACCCAATCAGCCTTTGCCATCTAAAACCTCCTTTAATCTGCTCTTGTGCCTTTATTTCTCTGTGATTTAGCATTCGGTATGGATACTTTAGGTAGCTGGGCTATCTTTGTCAAGAGCGGCAAATCCATTAAAATGTTTGGCGAGAATAAGCAGTCAAGCATTTTGACATTTTCTTAAGGAATAGTATATCCTGCCTTCCAGCGGTAATTGTTATGAGACTATACGAATTTGAAGGCAGTGAATTGTTTCGCCGGGAGGGAATCCCTGTCCCCGATTATGCGCTGGCAACAAACCCTCACGAGGTGCGCCAGAAGGCAGAAGAGATAGGTTTGCCGGTGGTCATCAAAGCCCAGGTATTAACTGGAGGTCGGGGGCTCGCTGGAGGAGTCCAGGTCGCTGAGACTCTGGACCAGGCAGAAGAATTTGCCCGGCACATCCTGGGTTCCTCAATCAAGGGGTTCCCAGTACATCAGGTCATAGTAGCCAGGAAAGTGAAGGTGGCTCAGGAGTTTTACCTTGGTGTCACCATAGATGGTTATCAGGGCACCCCGGTGGTCATCTTCAGCAGTGCCGGGGGTGTCTCCATCGAGGAAATAGCCAGAGTTCATCCTGAACTGGTTATCCGCAGGCAGGTTTCTCTCGCTGATGGGTTGCCGCTATCTGATGCGGAGCAAATGACTCAAAAGGCGGGGCTTGATGGTAAGGAATTGACAAGGGTAGCCAGCCTTCTTCATACCCTCTACAGTATTTTCCGCAAATACGATGCCTTACTTGTGGAAATCAACCCTCTGGTCCGGACTGCTGAAGGAGAATACCTGTCCCTCGATGCCAAGGTGGAGATAGATGATTCCAGCCTGTACCGTCACCCGGAGCTTGGGGTATCTCTGGAGGAACGTATCGCCAATCCCCTCGAACGTAAGGGTAGGCAGATTGGTGTTACCTATGTTGACCTGGATGGGGAGATAGGCATCATCGCCAGCGGTGCCGGGCTGGGCATGGCTACCATGGACATCATCAGCGGTAAGAAATTGCATCCCGCTAACTTTCTCGAAACAGGAGGAGCCATAAGCGCCGACCTTTTGTATCAGGTAATGGGGCTGGTCTTTCAGAAGAAGGGATTGAAGGCGGTGCTCATCAACCTGTATGGGGGAATCAATCCTATACACGAAGGAGCTAAGGGAATTATCCGCTATCTTCAGGAGCATCCGACAAGAATTCCCATTATCGCCAAGGCTCTGGGAAATCGCCAGGAGGAGACCTGGCAGATATTGCGCGGGGGAGGGGTCAGGGTGGTCACTGAGGTAGCCACAGAAAAAGGGGTAGAAGAACTCGTTCGCTTGCTGGAGGGAAGAAGGTGAGCATCCTTTTGAACCGGGAGACCAGGGTGCTGGTGCAGGGCATTACCGGTCGGGTTGGTCGTGTCCAGACTAAGTGGATGCTGGAATACGGGACCAATATTGTTGCTGGTGTTACCCCGGGCAAGGGTGGTGAAGAGGTGGAGGGCATTCCTGTG
>CAZUSN010000094.1:0-5732 GCA_964623035.1 uncultured Dehalococcoidaceae bacterium
GACTGGCCTGGCTAAACTCGGTCAGCAGAGGCTAGTCAGATGAGACTAAAGAGCTGACTAAACCTGTAGCATACTCTGGGTCGCTTCTTCTGGACGGGGAGTTCGACTCTCCCCCGTCTCCACCAGAAAATAAGCGGGCTCCAAGTGGGAAGCGGAGCCTGTTTCTTTTTATGCTGTGAACCACATGCCGGTTTATATGAAAATTGACAAGAGGACAGGCACTTGATATGATGCTAGTCGATTTCTAAAAACGTGTCTCCGGTTGATTTAACTTGTATTAAACCATCACTAAAAATGAGAGAGGAGGATAGACATGAAATACCGAAAGCTGGGCAGGACTGGACTGATGGTTTCGG
The DNA here is from genome assembly GCA_964623035.1 of uncultured Dehalococcoidaceae bacterium. GTDB lineage: Bacteria > Chloroflexota > Dehalococcoidia > Dehalococcoidales > RBG-16-60-22 > CAZUSN01. The sequence goes on from CAZUSN010000094.1 coordinate 357, forward strand.
AAATCTGTGTGGGCACCATGACCTTCGGAAACCAAATCAATGAGGCGGAGTCTATAAAACTGATTAAGTGGGCAATGGATGCCGGCATTAACTTTATTGATACTGCTGACCAGTATGTTGATGGACTTACCGAGGAAATCGTGGGTAAGGCACTAAAAGGGGCACGTCATTCCGTGGTGCTGGCTACCAAAGTGGGCGCCTGGCAATCAGGACCCACCATCAACGATATCGGTCTATCAAGAAAACACATTATGAAGGGAATTGAAGGAAGCCTGCGCCGCCTGGACACAGACTACATTGATATCTACTACGCCCACCGATGGGACACGGCTACCCCTATTGATGAGACGCTGCGCGCCCTGGATGACCTAGTCCATCAGGGAAAGGTGCGCTACCTCGGCTGCTCGAATTACTTTGTCTGGCAACTTTGCAAAGCTCTATGGGTGAGTGAGCTTCATCACCTGACACGCTATGATTGTACTCAGCCACCTTATAACCTGCTCACCAGAGGTATAGAGGACGAGTTTCTTCCCTTGTGTAAGAACGAAGGCGTTGGCGTGTGTGTATATAATCCCCTGGCGGCAGGATTGCTTACCGGCAAGCATGACCCAACTAAACCCCCAACCAAAGGGACCAGGTTTAGTAACGAGCGAATGGGGAAGATGTATAGTGACCGCTACTGGTTAGCCAGCAACTTTAAGGCGGTAGCCCGATTCAAAGAAATCGCCCAGCAGCATGGCCAGAGTATGGCACAGTTCGCTTTAGCCTGGATACTCAATAATGAGGTAATCACTTCCGTCGCCTGTGGCTCCACTTCAATCAAGCAAATGGAAGAGAATGTGGGCGCTACCGAAGTAAAGCTCTCCGATGATGAACTGGCGGCCTGCGATGAAGTCTGGCACCAGCTCAGACCACCGCGGTTTTTCTACGGTGCCCAGCAGCTAATTCGTTAATAAGCTATAAACCGGTACTGCTTAGATGAAGTAATAAGCGCAAATTTTTGAGGGATAAAAAGCAGCGCGGGCTGAGTGATGATACCCCGCCCATTTCCTTTTTTGACTTTTTACTCAACATGGTTGAATTATTTCGCCGCATGGCGAAATATGACTTGACTTTTTACTCAACATAAGTTATAATCCACTCATCGTAAGATTACAGGCTTAAATTATGGAAGATGCACAACGATTTGGTGACCGGTTAAGAGAGCTACGGATTCGAGCCCGTTTGACTCAGCGAGAACTTGCTGAGAAAATCGGCGTTGATTTCTCTTATCTCAGCAAGATTGAAAATGGAGTATTGCCACCTCCCAGCGACCGGTTGATACTGCGATTGGCTGAGACCCTCAATGCGGATAAAGATGAGTTGTTTCTTTTAGCCGGAAGGATACCTCCAGACATCGCCGAATTGTTGAGGAATCAAAAGACATTACAGCTATTAAGAGCAGAGCGTGCTAAGAAAGAGATGATGGCGAAAGAAGGTAAAAGGAACAATCTAATGACTCGCCTAACCAGACCAAGAATTCCGGTTTTTCATTTCAAAAATTTTGCCCGGGTAGCTATCGCCCTTATCTTGGTACTGACGGTTGGTGCCTCTCTATGGTTTGTCGCACCACACCCGGCTAAAGCACTTGAGATAAGCTTCCCGTCACTGCCGTCCGGAAACCTTGGTACCACCCATTCCTTCAGCATAACGATAAGCCTTGGTACTCAGGACCTAGTACCAATACAGAGTGTCAACATAACCATTTACAACCAGTCTGACCCCTCCAAGGACGCTATTCTTGCTGATGTGCCTCTGGATGACGGCTCTAAAACCTACTCAGCGACGGAAACAGGTGGTGGTGCTGCCACGGTTACGGCGAACGCTGCGGCGGACTGGTCTTATTTCACCGGTACTGGTTACGCTGTCTGGAAAGGAACCGGCTATTCCTTTGGTGGTCCTGTATTTGGCTACGGGTATAGCCCTCTTGGAACCGGTGAAACATCAATAACCTATAGTATCAGATGGACATCACCTTCGGGCTGGCCTGCCGGCACTTATAAAGCTAAGGTAGATATTGGCGCCAGCGGTCCCGCTCTTACCGAGACTTTTACCGAATTGAGCGGTAATTTTTCACTGACCAGGGCAGCTGCTCCAGCCGCTCCAGTAGGAGGTGGAGAAGTGCCGCCTGAACCAACTGTTGGGGATGTATCTGACATCGTCAATGAAGAGGGCGTATTTACTGAATCAGCTCATATTGCCTCCGCTGATGGTAATGTTCATATCTCGATTCCAGAAGGTACCACCGGTCTCATTGATAATCAGCCCTTAAGTGAAATAAGTATCACCAGGGCAGCACCCCCGGAAGCCCCACCAGCCGGGACTAACTTTATCGGTCTTATTTACGACCTTGAACCCAGTAGAGCTACCTTTGACCCGGCAATAACTCTCACCTTCAACTACAATGCAGCCTGGCTGCCAGAGGAAATTGACCCCGAAACCAACCTGACTATCGCTTACTACGATGAAAATTCCGGTCAGTGGATAGAACTCGAGGCTACCGATATAGTTGTTGACCCGGATAGAAGCACCATCACTGCTAACATAAGGCACTTTACCTGCTTTGCTATCCTGGTCCGGGTGTTCCCAGCCGCGTTCACTGTCAGTGACCTGTCCATCTCTCCGACCTCGGTTGAGATTGCCCAGAAAGTCGATATCAGCGTTACCATTACCAATACCGGTGACCGCACTGGCACTCACGAGGTAACTTTGAAAATAAATGGCAAAGCAGTCTCAACGAAGAGAATAACTCTGACCAGACACGCCAGTGAGAAAGTAACCTTTGTCACCGTCCAAGGGACGGCTGGAAGCTACGCGGTAGATGTTGCGGGTCTATCCGGCACCTTCACCGTCAAGACACCACCGACTAAGCCGATAGTGATTACGGCACCGCCGGCACCAGCACCGCCAGCGCCGACACCAGCACCAGCGCCGCCGGCTCCAGTACCCACACCACCAGCACCAGTCCCGGCACCAGAAGTTAACGTGCTGCTCCTTTTCATCATTGCGGTAGCCACAGTCATCGTTGTCATGGTAGTCCTCTGGTACTTCGCCTTCCGCGGTGGCTCCTGATAAGGATTAGTTGCTTGACAAAAAATAAATAGGTCAGGGAGGGGAAATGCCCCTCCCTGAATTTTTATCCTCATTCGAAATGAGTTGATAGCCCCTATTCCACAGTAACGCTTTTGGCCAAGTTCCTTGGAAAATCAATGGGACAACCGCGCTCTTTCGCCGTGTAGTAAGCCAGTAGTTGCAGAGCTACAGTATTTACCACTGGAGAAAACAGGGCATCAACCTGAGGCAGGGCGATGACCGAATCCGCTACTTCTTCAACCACTTCATCACCTTCTTCCACCAGTGCCATCACCGGCGATTTCCTAGCTTTGACTTCTTTGATATTGGTCAGCATCGCCTCATAAGTATTATCCTGAGCGACGATAGCCACCACTGGTGTACCACTGCCGAGCAGGGCAAACGAACCATGTTTCAGTTCTCCAGCGGCATAGCCTTCGGCGTGAATATAGGAAATCTCCTTCAGCTTGAGGGCTCCTTCCAAAGCCACAGGAAAGTTTACCCCTCGACTAATGAAGAATATATTCTTATATTTTGACAGTTGCCGGGCATACTCTGAAATCACCGCCTCATTATCCAGAACCTGCTGCACCTTCCCCGGCAATTGTCTCAGCCCCATAACGAGGCTGTCTAATCTTCTGATATCAATCTTAGCATAGGGTAAAGCCAGCCAGTATAGCGCCATGAGCTGGGCGGTAAAGCTCTTGGTAGCAGCCACGCTTATCTCCGGACCAGCCCGCGTATAGACGACCTGGTCAGCAATGCGGCTGGCAGTACTGCCCACCACATTGGTAATCACAATCACCGGACACCCCTCTTCCTTCAGCCTCTTTATCGCCTTCAGCGAGTCTGCCGTCTCACCCGACTGCGTGATAACAATGGCCTGGCTTCCCGATGAAATCTGACCAGAGTAATTGAATTCAGAAGCCAGCTCCGTCCTCACGGAAACTCTTAATAGCTGCTCCAGAATATACTTACCTATCAGAGCAGCATGATAAGAAGTGCCACAGGCTAAGATAAGCATATCTGGCAAAAGGGTATCTCCTGCCATGGTGAGACTGGCTATCGGCTCCGTCACCGAAAGATACCCCCCGATGGTATCCCGAATCACTTTGGGCTGTTCATGGATTTCCTTAAGCATGAAATGGGCATAGCCCCCTTTTTGCGCATCCTCGATACTCCATGAAATCTCGTGCCTTTCCCGGTCGACTGCTACGCCATGCCGACTAACCCTGATATCTTCTGGAGTAACCACCCCAAGGTCATCATCCTCTAAATAGAGCACTCTATTGGTATAATCCATTATTGCCGGCACATCCGAGGCGACAAAGTTTTCCCGGTCGCCAATGCCAATAATTAGCGGGCTATCTTTCCGGGCAACAACTAGCTTGGGCTCATCAGCCACCAACACCGCGATGGCGTAGGAACCTTCCACTTCACGAAGCGCCAGTTCGGTCGCTTTTGCCAAATCGCCATCATAATACTTTTCGATGAGATGCGGTATGACTTCAGTATCGGTCTCTGAAATAAATCTATGCCCTTCACTGCTTAGCTGCTGTTTCAATTTCTGGAAATTATTGATTACGCCATTATGCACCACAGCAATTCTGCCCGAGCAATCACAGTGGGGGTGCGCATTTACTTGAGATGGCTCTCCATGGGTTGCCCACCTGGTATGACCAATGCCTATCTTCCCGTTGACTTTCTTTGGCAAAGTCTTTTCCAGCGCCTGCACTCTTATCGCGTCCTTATAGACCTCAAGACCACCCGCCGATACCGCGATGCCGCAGGAGTCATAACCACGGTACTCTAAATGAGAGAGACAATTGAGCAAAATAGGCTTAGCCTGTTTTTCACCAATATAACCGACAATGCCACACATAATCGACACTCTCGTTAATTTTCGCTCAAAATACCAGGCTCCGGTCAGGCAGCCGACCGCTGACCAATTTCATTGCTTGAACTTGGCAATAGTTGCCGACAACAACACCCGGCTGGGCAGCGACATTATTGCCTAAGCTACAGCCCTCTCCCAACATCGCCCCAACATTCACCGTATGGCGCTCATCATCAACACGAACCTCAGCCTGACCGCTGCATGCCGTAAAGTGCCCTTTGATGATACAGCCCTTGTCAATGACTGAATCCTCTATAGTACAGCAAGGACCGACAGTAACATCATCGCCAATAACACTATTTTTAATCACCGTAAATGGTGAAATGACCACATTATCGCCGACGCTGGTCGCCGGCAGGATACATACA
>CAZUSN010000095.1:0-5667 GCA_964623035.1 uncultured Dehalococcoidaceae bacterium
CCGCAAAGGATAGAGTTAGTCCAGACCCAGATGTCCTTTGTCTTCTTGGCTGATGATTATGTGTACAAAGTGAAGAAGCCGGTAAATCTGGGCTACCTGGACTACACCACTCTGGACAAGCGCAAGTTTTTCTGCCAGCGGGAAATCGAACTTAACCGGCGGCTCTGCCCGGACGCCTATTTGGGTATTGCCCCAATAGTCAAGCGTAAAGGTCAAATTGTGCTGGAAAGGCAGGGTAGGGCAATAGAGTATGCCGTGAAAATGCGCCGCCTCCCTCAGGAAGCGATGCTGAATGTCCTCCTGTCCGAGGACAAAGTCTTACCACAAATGCTCATTGGAGTGGCGGAAAAGCTGGCTGAGTTCCACCAGAAGGCAGAAACAAATGCCAGCATCAGCGTCTTCGGTAGCCTTGATACCATTATTCAAAACACGGAAGAGAACTTCAGCCAGACCGAGAAATATATAGGTCAGTCCATTTCCGAGAGCAAATATCAGCATATCAGGGCTTATACCAGACACTTTATGGAAGAAAACGCCTCTTTGTTTCACCACCGCATCGCCACCGGCAGGATAAGAGATTGCCATGGTGACCTTCACGCTGCCCATATCTGCTTCTGCGATGACATCTGCATCTACGATTGTATTGAATTCAACGACCGGTTTAGATATTGTGACGTTGCCTCTGAGGTTGCCTTTCTGGCCATGGATTTAGACCATTACGGGAGGGCTGACCTCTCCCGCCATTTCGTCAATGCCTATGTAGCTCAAAGCCAGGACAAAGAACTGACAAAATTACTCCATTTCTATAAATGCTACCGGGCTTACGTGCGCGGGAAGGTGGAGAGTTTCAAGCTGGATGACCCCTATATCAACGTCGAGGAGAAGAAGCCTATTCTTGAGGTAGCCAGAAGCTACTTTTATCTGGCTGATGCTTATACCCGGTCAAAGCCTGTCTTATTTATTACCACTGGGCTGGTCGGCACCGGCAAGACAACTCTGGCTCACGCTTTAGCTCAAAGATTAGGACTGGTAGTTATCTCTTCGGATGTCGCCCGTAAGCAGTTAGCGGGTATTCCCCTGACCGAGCACCGCTATGAGGAGTTTGATACCGGAATTTACTCGGCGGAGTTTTCCCGCCAGACCCATGATAAGATGTTTGCCGAAGCTGAGAGCATCTTGCGTGAAGGTGGCAGGGTCATACTGGATGCCTCTTTTATCCGGCGCAACGAACGCCTGAAGGCAAAAAGTCTGGCCGAAAGACTGAAGGCTGATTTCATCATCCTGGAATGCGTCTTGGATGACGAGAATATCAAACGTTATCTGGCGCAGCGAGCAAAGGTGGGCGCAATTTCGGATGGGCGCCTGGAGATATTGGCGCCGCAGAAGAAACGCTTTGACCCGGTAACTGAAGTGCCAGGCAAAAACCATGTTATCATTGATACCTCATTACCCGAAGAGGAAGTTATCCATAAGACTCTAAGCGAGATTGACCGGAGGTTAGGAGACTAAAAAGATTATATATTCTCTCCCTGATAGGTGCCTTGGTAGCCCTCTGTCTCCTGGGTTAAGCGCAGGAAAACCAGTTGCACGATTCTGGCATTTTTCTGGAGGCGGAGTCCCTGAGGGTTATAGACCACCATCAGAGACTGGGAACGCCCTGAGTAGCCAGCGTCCCATACGGCTGTATTTACCGTGACCCCGCATCTTAGCAGGCTCGACCTGGGCGTGGCTAAAGCCATGATGTTCTTGGGTAGGTGGACAATCTCATTATAGGTGATAACATAAGCCCCGGGCATCAAGTCGATAAAGCCCAAGCCGTCAAATACTAAAGGGGCTAGACCGGACACCAGCCGCTGGTCATTCTCAACTGTTATCTTACCTGCCGACTGGAGCAAAGCGACCTCGCGCAGGGTAAGGTCAAAGCCGTTAGGCTGTAATTGCTGCTCAAGGTCAACCCAGCCTTCAATCAGCGGCGGCTTCCGTTTTATTAACTGCTGGATTTCGGGCTTGGTTAAAACGGCTGACATGCCAAGCTCCTTTATTTGAGGTTGTTTACTAGCCCCTCTCTTACTTTACTCCCTTTCCCTTATCAAGGGAAGAGGGGATAGATTGCTAAACAATCGCAGAGCAGGTTTTCTTTACAGACGGCGTCACTTCCGTTACAATAGATTGAACTTCAATGGTCAAAGCTGTCTTTTTCGACCTTTATCAGACCTTGGTTCGTTACGAGCCTCCTCGTGAAGAACTCCAGGCAAAAGCGCTGAAGGAGTTTGGCATTGAGGTAAGCCCGGAGGTCTTCCGCCGTCCTCTGGTCATCGCTGACGAATTCATCTATCAGGAGATCGCCCGCTCCTCTTTGAGCCAGCGGAGCAAAGAAGAGCAGATGAAGCTATGGGTTCAGTACGAGAAAGTCTTGTTCAAGGAGGCGGGAATCGAAACCGACGAAAAGCTTATCCTTGGCTTGCTGGGTAAAATGCGACAATTTGATATGAAGCTGGTGCTTTTTGATGATGTGCTGCCTGTCTTGACTGACCTCCAAAGCCGGGGGTTAATCTTGGGGCTTATCTCCAATGTGGACCGCGATATGACTCCTGTTCTGAGCGAACTGAGGCTGACTCCATTGCTTCAGGTGGTGGTGACCTCACAGGAGGTTGGTTTTAATAAGCCGCAACCGGAGATATTTCAGGCGGCGCTGAAACGAGCTGGAGTCCGGGCGCAAGAGGCAATCTATGTCGGTGACCAGTACCAGATTGACGTCGTTGGGGCGAACCGGGTGGGGATGAAAGGGATATTTCTGGACCGCGGCGGCTATTTTAGCGAAATCACCAGTTGCCCGCGAATTCGGACTCTCACCCAGATAAAGGAATGCCTATAATCTAACTAAGTGCCATGTTCACCAAGGAGGCAACTCGGGCACTCTCACTGAGAGCAAAGCTTCTTATAGATGTGTAACAGCTCTTGTTGTCGCCGGGCTGAGTAGATTAGACTACCGCTTAGCCCGAGTTGCTTAAGCATGTGCTTTTCCACGGTATTTACTGCTAGCTTTGGGTAGTGGCCATAGAGGTCAAAAGCTTTCTGGGAAAGTTCCTGCTGAGCATAAAGTTTACCCCAGGCAAACGTGAAGGGTAAGAGTACATTCACTATAATCTCAGCGGCTCGGCTTCTGCCGAGAAGAGTGGGCAGTCTCAGCCTGCTGGCAGAACCAAAATCAAAATGGCTTGCCCAGTAACCTTTGGCGGGTATCAGCAGGCTCTCTTCCAGTCCGCGGTGTCCTTCACTTACCGTGGCTTCCCTTATCTTGCTAACTAGCTCAGCAAATATGCCCCTTTCTTTATAGCGGAGCGTAAGGTAGCTCATGGCTACTATACGCCGGACCGGGGAATTATTTGGTCTGACTTTGAATAGATGCCAGTCATTTTCTGACATTGCCTCAGTCTGGTGAGCAGAAATCCATAATTGCTCCAATTTCTCGATACACTCCCCATCTATTTTATTTTTCTGATGCCAATTGGGGCGCTGTGACGGGAGCAGCCCGGCGATACCTAATAGCCAGGCTTGTTGCTGGGCAAGACATTCCTCATCTGCTGTTTTACTTTTTGTTAGCGACTCTAGAATCTGAAGCGGCACTCTACGGGCCAGCTCTAAAAAGGGGAGTTTATTCTTGGAATAACCTAGGGCTATCATTATCCCTTTATAGAGGGATTGCCCTGTCTCCTCTTGTGTTAAATCGGCTTGAAACTGGGCAGCTTTGGCGGAAAATCTTTCTTCTCCAGCACAATCCAGAAATCTGGCGATAACCCTGGTGGGCAGGTGTTCTTTAGACTGATGACAGGGCAGGTTAAAAAGGGCTGGAGGCTCTTGAATTATGGTCCATGGACTGGCTGGATTCACTACATATTTATGGAGCGCCAGGATGGGAATTTTCCCCCCATTTTGGAGGTTAGTGGTTACCTCGGAATCACGCCACATCACCACATGCAAGATTACCCGGTTGTATGTGGAGTCTTGGTGATGACGGTGCGTTTGCCAGCAGCTAGATTTAACATGAACTTCGATATCACCTTTGGCTAATCCTTGGCTGGTGGCAATGACTGCGTCCCGCAAATCAGCTCCCTGGTCATCGTTAATCCTTCCCGGGTAGATTACCTTTACCGGCTCACCATCTTCGGTGGTCAGGTTAGCTTTACCCAGCCCTTGTTGCTGCCAGATTTCAATGATTCGACTTTCCGTAAGATTGTCTATGCCTTTCCTCCCTTGACACTCAAATACAAACATGCGGAAACTTGTAGCCACAGCCCAATAAAAACAGTTTTCCCTCTTTTTAGCCGTTCTAAGGGGATTTTACACGAAAACGTGTAAAAAGTCAAGATTTTTGGGGCAGTTTTGGTGGGGGAGTGGCTTCATATTTAAATCTGGCTCGTTCGGCAATCATGGAGAGAAGGGTAGCTGAGGTGCCACGGGGTTGATACATCCCGGTTTCCCACTCGCTGATGGTCTGCTGGCGTGTCCCCAGTCGGTCTGCCAGCTCACGCTGAGTTAGGCCTAAATGACGCCTTAAGGCTTGTATTCTCTGGCTATTCCATTTAGTTTTATTTGCCTTATCCTTGTCTCTCACAGCTTAATGCTACACGATTTAGTGTAACCTGTCAAGATTTATAATAGAATTTGGGTCAAATTAAGAGTAATCAGCTATTTTGTGGAGAAATAAAGCCAAATAAGGACGATAAATGTCTCTTAATGGTTCTTATTGTCTATAAACAGTTATTTTGTGAGTTGCGAATATCTCTGGCTTGCGTTATTATAGTTTTAGCACTCTCAGGTCGAGAGTGCTAAAAATTGCGACCGCTGACAATTAATCTTTTCAGGAAGGAGGACAATAATGGCAGTTAAGTTGCAGCCGCTGGCGGACCGTCTGGTAGTCAGACCTATTGAGATGGAGGAAAAAACGAAGACCGGCATTTACTTACCGGATACGGCTAAGGAGAAACCTCAAGAAGGAGAGGTTGTTGCCGTTGGTCCGGGCAGACTGACCGACGATGGTAAACGGGTAGCCATGGATGTTAAAGTGGGTGATATCGTCATTTATGCCAAGTATGGCGGTGCAGAGATTAAGGTCGATGACGAAGAGCTAATCATTCTACGCGAGAGCGATATCTTAGCCAAGAAAGCTAAGAAGTAAGAGCGAAATATAGTTAAGGAGGAGAAAATGGCGAAACAGATTGTTTTTGATGAAGAGGCGAGACACGCCCTGAAAAAGGGAATAGATGTTTTGGCGGATGCGGTGAAAGTAACCCTGGGTCCCAAGGGGCATCCCGTAGCACTGGACAAGAAATGGGGGGCACCATCAGTAATCGATGATGGGGTGACCATTGCCAAGGATATTGAGCTTCCTGACCCCTTTGAGAACATGGGGGTGCAGTTGGTCAAGGAAGCTGCTAGCAAGACCAATGATGCCTGTGGTGATGGTACCACCACCTCAACGATTCTGGCGCATGCCATTATCACCGGAGGCTTTAAGAATGTGGCTGCCGGGGCTGACCCCTTGGCGCTGAAAAGGGGCATTGAGAAAGCGACCAGTACCATTATTGGCGAGCTAAAGAGGATGTCTACTTCAGTAAAAGATAAGGAGCAGATTGCTCAGGTAGCCACCATCACCGCCAAAGACCA
>CAZUSN010000096.1:0-5586 GCA_964623035.1 uncultured Dehalococcoidaceae bacterium
ACAATTAAAAGATGCGTTGAAAAATACAAATGTTTCATCTTTGATTATGTCAAGTGAATGCCAGGCTTGTCCCCCACTGGTAGTAAAATAAGCGGCTGGTTCATCCTTTCTGGCAATAGCCAACACTTTGACATCATCAGGGGCAACCGCCACCAGGTCAGTTTTGACGGGAACATCAAGAGCCGCCCAGCTTATACCAGAATCGGCTGACAGATAAATGACTTTATCAGGAATGCTATCACCGGGAACGGCGTAAATGGTAGCTCCATCAGCGGCAATTGCCAGGTCGCGAACATCAACTCCAGCAGGCCCAAGGACATTACCCACTGTGCTCGGGATGGGCTCTGTCGACCAGGAGGGTATAGCAGCTAAGGCTGGTGTGGCTAACGAGAGCAGGCTGGACAGCACTGCCATGACCACACCCGCACCCCATATCCTTGATACTCGCATTGCTCCAATGCCTGTCTCGCTGGTATCAATTTGCCATAACTGAGTTGTCCCTAATCTGCCAGGGACTATAAAAGCAACTGGCTACCTACCACGATAAATACTAGGATAAATACTAGGGTCGATAGGCAATACTTTCAATTTCAACTATCATTTCAGGAAGTGCCAGACCAGCGATAATTACTGTTGAGCGTGCCGGGAAGTTTTTAGTGAAGTAGCTTCGATAAACCTCGTTCATCTTGGCAAAATCATCACGGTTAGTTAAAAAGACGGTCGTTTTTACCAAATCATTGAAAGACGCTCCGGCTGCCTTTAAGACTGCCCTGATGTTTTCCATAACCTGTCGGGTCTGGGCTTCTATGCCTTCCAGTTTCTTTCCCCTGCTGTCTACGTGCCCAATCTGACCCGAGACAAAAATGTAATCACCGGCTTTGGTCCCGTTGGAAAAAGGAATTCCCGGAATTCCTGTACCCACATTAATATACTGGGTAGCCATTAAACCTCCTTTTGCTCTTGTTATTCGTTCACTTGACAATCAGTTCAGTTATATCTCTGAGCCAACACGATAGCCTTCGGCGATAGCATCGAGTATTTTCCTCGGCGCAACGCAATCCCCGATACCATGAATCTCCTTCACCTTACCCTTAAGCTCCTGGTAAAGCTTCTTCTCAGGGATGGCTCCTGCCGCCAGAACGATGGTATCAGCCTCGATGGTTTTTTTCTTCCCTTCCTTGGTGGTGACCACCAGACCGTCAGGTATAATCTCGTTATACTTAATCTCAGGCAGTAAGGTGATACCTTTTTCGGCAAGCCTACTTAAGAAGAAAGCCCTGAGGCTGCGCCCCACCCCCAAAGCCATTTCTGGACTCCTCCGGGTGACGGTAACCTTCTTTCCCCTTTCGGCGAGAAACTCCGCTGTCTCACAGCCCACTACCTCTCCACCAATGATAACAACCCTGTTCCCCGCCTTAGCTTTACCTTCCAGAACATCTCCCGCCTGGACCACGTGAGCTTTCTCCATCCCCGGAATCTCCGGAACCAATGGCATTACCCCGGTAGCCAAAACTACCACCTCAGGCTTAAACTCTTCAACCATGGCAGCAGTGGCTTTCTTTCTCAATTCGACTTTAACATTGAGCTTCTTGAGTTGAGTCTGGAGATATTGCGTCAGGACACCAATTCGGTCCTTATGTGGTGGAATCGCCGCCTGGATTAACTGACCCCCCAGTCTAGTCTCCTTCTCCCAGAGGGTTACCTGGTGTCCCCTTAACGCCGCTACCCTAGCTGCCTCCATGCCTGCCGGACCACCCCCGACGACAAGAACCTTTCGAGGCTTCTTTGCTGGAACAATCTTAGCTTCTTCTCTCCCCAAAGTGGCGTTTACCGAACATCTTATGCCAACCACAGGGTTACGAATATCATCCCGACAGTGCATGCAGTCTATGCACGGAGTGATATCATCAAGTCTATTGGAAGCCACTTTACTGAGAAACTCCGGGTCGGCCAAAAAAGGCTTGCCGATAGCAATCAGGTCCGCTTTCCCCTCTCTCAAAAGCCTTTCGCCGGCTTCAGGGGTGATTTTGCCCACGGTGATTACCGGCACGGTGACCGCTTTTTTAATCCCTTCCGCCAGCTCCTCAAGGACAGCCGGGGTAAAGGTGGGCATGGTGAGGTTACTCGGTGCCCTGGGACCATAGGCAGAAACATGGATGGCGTCAACGCCGGCTTTTTGAGCTATCCGAGACGTTTCCTGGGCATCCTTCAGAGTTGTTCCCCCCTCTGTCCCGTATTCTCTGCCATTGATTCTAACCCAGACCGGATAATCCGTTCCCACCACCCCCCTGACTGCTTTAATTATTTCAACCAAAAAACGGGCTCGATTCTGCACATTGCCTCCATAATTATCCTGACGTTTGTTCGAGGCGGGGGACAGAAACTGGTCAATAAGATAGGCATGGGCACCGTGGAGTTCCACACCATCAAACCCGGCTTTCTTAGCTCTGAGGGCTGCCTGGGCAAAGGCATTGACGATTTCTTTAATCTCGCTAACGGTTAACTCTTTGGGTATCTCGCCAATCATGCCGGGCAACGGCGAAGGCGCTACCGGCTGCATCCCACTCAACTTGGAATTAGCCTCCCTGCCACCATGATGGATTTGAATGGCTATTTTGGCGCCATGCCGATGAACCGCCTGAACCAGCTCTTTCATGCCGGGAATAAACTTATCATCGCTGATACCAAGCTGATTGGCGAAAGCCTGTCCGCACGGATGAATGTAGGTCGCCTCGACGATGATTAATGCCACGCCACTCTTAGCTCGTGCCGCATAGTAGTTCTTAGTACGCTCGGTAACATAACCATCATCGCTAGCATAACGGACTACCATGGGGGGCATCACCACCCGGTTCTTCAGTTCCATCGACCCTATCCGAAAGGGCTCCCAAAGCTTTCCTTGCGTCTTCATACCTACCTCCTTGATTCAACTGACTCTATTTCCAGAACAGTTCGCCATGAAATAACGCTGCCCGGTGCCAGGCAGCTCTTTCCCACCAGTTAATTCAGGTTGAAGTATAAACTGCTTATTTCTTCCGCATCAGAGGTATCGTCCACTCGATACCAAGTTCCGCAAGCTTGCCCGATGAAGGCACGCCATTGGGCCAGCCCATCATATCATAATATGTCTCTATGGCTTGCTGAAAAGCCTTCTGGTCAAGTGCTACCTTGAGGGGACCCGAAGGGTGAGGGGCAAAGAAACGCTGTGGCATGGTATCGTCCTTGGCAGTGAAGCCCTCTCTGGTGTTGAAGACGCGTGCCAGATTAACCGCTCTCTCTCCCACCTTTAGCATCTCAAAGAAAGTGGCATCCCAGCCGGTTGCTGCCCTGAGCAATTGTGTCAGCCTGTCGAACCCTACCAGACTCAAGGACATCACAAAATAACAGCAAACAGCACAGTTCAGCAAATGGATAAATTCAGAATAATACTTAACCAGCCGTACCTTTGCCGGGGAGAGGTCATCGGCTGGCATCGGCTCCAGTATGCCGATGCCTTCCAGCATCTTCAGACTTGGCGTCATGTCAGTGTAGACGGTATCGTGGATATTATGGCAGTGGTCAGCGCCGGTGGGCGAAATGCTGTAGCCAACACCCATTCCCTGCTTCAGACGAGGCTCATGCATGGGTAGTTCCTGTCCCTTAATGTGAAAGGCAAATTCTTCAGCGCCGGGGCCTATCTTTTTGGCGACTCGGGCAACACCCTCCGCCAGCAAATCGCCGAAGCCTTTTCGCAACGCAATCTGCTCCACCAGCTGGAGCATGGCTGAGGTATTGCCGAAGCGCAGGTCTATCCCTCCGGTATCTTTCCGCATGAGCAGACCGTTTTCAAAGCATTCCATAGCAAAGGCAATAGCTGCCCCGCAAGAGATGGTATCCAGTCCGTAAGCATTGGACAATTCGTTAGCCTTAGCCACAGCTTTCAAATCACTTATGCCGCAGTCAGAGCCTAAAGCAGCCAGCGTTTCGTATTCAGGTCCACCGTAACGAGGGTCAACCGTATAGGGTTCGTCCACCTTTACCTCGCGTTTGCACTGTACAGAACAGGCAAAGCAGGCTCTCCTTTTCACCAGGATGGTGTCTTTCATCGTTTGACCGCTTATCTTCTCAGCACCTTCAAAATTGCCCAGCTGGAAATTGCGCGTGGGTAAACCACCGACGCCATCCAGGATACGAACCATCCTCGCTGTGCCAAAATCATGCATCCCCTTATTCGTTACCGGGGTATTAACGGCAATCCAGCGCGCAATATCCTTGACCGCCTGCGGGTCAGCCAGAGAAACATGCTGATGACCACGGCAGGCAATTGCTTTCAGGTTTTTGGAGCCCATCACCGCCCCCATCCCCGTCCTGCCCGCAGCCGCATCCAAATCATTCATGACATTGGCAAAGCGCACCAATTTTTCCCCGGCGGGACCGATGTAAGCCACCTTGATTAAAGGGTCACCCAGCTCTTCACGAATGGCATTCTGGCACTCCAGAGCCTTCATCCCCCAGAGGTGGCGGGCATCCTTGAGCTGCGCTTCACCATCCCGAATAAAAAGATAGACCGGCTTTGCTGCCTTTCCCTCCACAATGATAGCATCAAAGCCAGCCATTTTAAGCTCAGCGCCCCAGTAGCCGCCGGATTCAGCCTCGCCAAAGGCACCGGTCAGCGGCGACTTGCCACCGATGCTATGACGACCACAACCACCCGCCGGCACTCCAGTCAGTGGTCCCGCCGCAAAAATAAGCTTGTTCTCCGGGCTTAAAGGCTCAACCCCTTTTGCCACTTCCTTGAGCAGAAAGTAGCCGACAAAACCCTCACCACCGTAATACTGACGATAAAAATTTGCGGGATATTCCTCGGTAGTGATTTTCCCTGAGGAAAGGTTAACCCTTAAAATCTTACCGTTATAGCCATGTGGCATGTTGTCCTCCTGAGCAATAATCTTGCCCATTAGTATAAAGTATCGCTAGGAAACTCGCAACAACCCGCCGCATGCAGTTGTCTGCTAACCCCTCACCCTTTATCCCTCTCCCCTTGTCAAGAGGAGAGGGAAGAGGTTTTTGAGAGGGGCTTTGCCCCTCTCTTACTTTTACTCCCCCTTCCCTTGATAAGGGAAGGGGGTAAGGGGGATAGGTTACTAAACAATCTCTATACTTTCGGCGGTCGCTTTTCAACCTGAGGCAAGTCAAGTTATAATGTTAACTAATTACTGAGGAGGTAGGACTTTGAATTTGCTTAAGCTGCCGCAATTAGCCTGGTACGGAATTAAAGAACTGGAGCTACCCCTGGTTGATAACTGGAAGGTCGAAATGGGCTATATGGCGGGCTATAACCGCCCCGCCCTGACCCCCGCCCAGATTAAAGCTGCCGTAACCCAAAATCTTATTGGCATACCGCCAATCAGGGAACTGGCTAGAGGAAAGAAAGAAGTTGCCATCATCTTTGATGACATGACCCGGGTAACCAGGGCAGCCGAAATAGTTCCCTTCGTGCTGAAAGAACTGGCTGAAGCCGGCATCCCGGATAATAGAATCCGCTTCATTGCTGCTTTAGGCTGTCACGGGGCGATGACCCGCGCCGATTTCATTCAGAAGCTGGGG
>CAZUSN010000097.1:0-5581 GCA_964623035.1 uncultured Dehalococcoidaceae bacterium
ATCTCCTGGAAATTCAGCAAAGCTAAAAAGCGCTCTCGGGTATTCATCTTTGACTTCTCGGGGGATATTACTCGTCTTCTCTACGTAGGCGATGGCACTTATGCCGCGAGTTTCATCAAGCGGTCAGCTTCATCCACCGCTGAGGCACAGTCATCAGCATAGCCCTCAACGCCGATTTCATCAGCGAACTGGCGGGTGATAGGCGCTCCCCCAATCATAACTTTAACCTTATTCTTGAGACCAGCTTCCTTTAAAGCTTTTACGATGTTCGGGATGTTAGTCATGGTAGTGGTGAGCAGCGCCGAAGCCGCCACAATATTGGCCTTGACATCATGCGTTGTCTTGGCAAAAGAGGCGGCGGTGACATCCACCCCCAGGTCATGCACCTCGTAGCCGTTGCTTTCCAGCATCATCTTGACCAGGTTCTTACCGATGTCGTGCATATCCCCTTCCACAGTGCCGATAACCACCCTTCCTTTCTTCTGAATCTTCTTGCTGGAGAGGTGGGGTCTTAGCATTTCCGTCCCGCTCTTCATAGCCCGCGCCGAAATCAATATTTCCGGCAGGTAGGCCTGCCCATCCTTAAACATCTGTCCCAGTGCCTGAATGCCCGGCACCAGCCCTTTGTTCAGTATTTCCTCTGCTGCCAGTCCAGCCTGCAAGGCTTTTCCCACAGTCTGGATGACCAATTCCTGGTTCCCGGTTCGTACCGCTTCCGCAATTGTCGCCAGATAATCGGGCATATGCCGCCTCCTTACTTTAAATTTTAATCAATTATTCAGGGATGAGAAAATAATAATGTGGGCGGTAGAGGATTTGAACCACTGACCTCTGCGATGTCAACGCAGCGCTCTAACCAACTGAGCTAACCGCCCATCGACGGAATAATTTTACAAGATGCTTTATCCTTAGTCAACATTTTGTTAATAAACTGCCTCTGTTAGTGTAATTCCTACCGCAGTATGATAGAATACTAGCCAAATTAGAGTTTTAAAATTCAGCAAATAGGGGGGCTGAGATGAATTTTCTAAAAAGTCTGGCGCTCACTATTTTGACTTTACTCCTTTTCCTTTCTCTGGCACTGTTTGGCACGCTATTTACCCTGAATAGCACCCTTCTCAATCCGGACTTTGTTGCTGCCCAGGTGGATAGACTTGATGTCGCTGCGCTGTTCAGGGAAATGACGGAAGAGCAGATAAGAGGGCAAATACCGCCGGAAGCGGAATTTCTGGAGGAAGCTATCTACAGTACCATTGCCGACAACGAACCATCGCTGAAGGAACAAGCCAAGGCTATGGTCTATTCCGGATATGACTATTTACTGGGGAAAAGTGAAAGGTTGAGCCTGCTCATCTCACTGGAACCGTTGAAGGCGGAGTTAAGAGATAGAACTTGGCAGCTTTTCCAGCAAAACCTAGATAAGCTGCCTCCACAGGTTGCTGCCGCGCCCCCCAGCGTGCTGGAGCAGTATTTTGCGCAATTTTACCAGCAATTTTCAGAGCAAATTCCGTCGAAATTTGAGTTTGATGAGAGCTCAATTCCTCCCGAGGTCATGACACAACTCCAGCTCGTTAGAGAGAACATCAGCTACGCTCAGACCGCTTATTATGCTCTTATCGGCTTTATGGTGCTGCTGGTGCTTATCATCATTCTCCTGCACCGCAATGTCAGGGGCGCCACCCGTGAGCTGGGCATTACCTTTTTACTTTATGGTGCCCTCGATTATGCCAGCGTCTGGGCGATGGATAAATTTCTTCCTGCTCTGCCCCTCCCCGATGTGCCCTCGTCTCTCCAGTCATGGCTGACGGGATTGATGGTTGACTTGGCTGCGCCGATGAAGACATTGGGCATTGGTCTGATGGCGTGTGGGGCAGCCCTGATTATCATCTCTATTGTCTATCCGCGCCTGCGACCGGCGGAGCAGAAATAGACAAAAATCCCCACCCCACCCAAAATCACTGCTCCCACTGCTGTTGCCAGGGCGCAGAATAAGGTGGCATCATACCAGAAGCCCCGCGGGAAAAGCATGATAAGATAGTCTTTAGTCGGGTCAAGCTGCCAGAGCTCGTTGGTGAAGCTGAGAAGGTGAAACTGCAAAAAGAGCTGGCTAAAGTTCAGCAGTGTGCCCAAGCCCAGCGCCAGCATCAGGGCAAGGGTCAGACCACTCCCCCAAACCAGCCCCCAAGACAATTTTTTCCAGTCTTTTCTCCATAAACTGAACCCTGTATAGGCTAGAGCATAAATCAATGTCCCGAGTAACACCCAGTAGTCCAGATGGAACAACCCTTTTACATCTTTAAGATGGCTGACTTCTTTCTCATTGAACAGGACGAAGGGCTTGCCATCCTTCACCACGGTTATACTGATATATTGTGCATCCGAGTTAAAATATCGAATCAGTTCGTCTGCTAGGAAAGCCAAATTCGCTTCGTCTAAACCTGTTGTCTGGCTGACGTTATATTTCTCGAAGCCATATTTATACAGTGCCGGGCTGTTCGCCGCTCCAGCGATGCTCGCCGAAAGCAGCAGCAGTGGCAGGCATAAAATAAATAAATATTTCGCCACGGTACGGAAAATTTTCAATTCTATTTCCTTTTTCGTATTCAGATTTTACACTTTTAAGGTTGAAAAGCATAGCGCGGTCTACCTCACCCCCTTAATCCCCCTCTCCTTCAAAGGAGAGGGGGAGATATTAGAAGAGAGGCTTAGCCTCTCTTAGACTCTCTGCTGCTGTCTCTCTCCTTAAAAGGCGAGGGGAAAGAAATTTTAGAGAGGGGGAGAAACCCCCTCTCTTACTTATATCCCCCCTTCCCTTACCAAGGGAAGGGGGCAAGGGGGATAGGTTGCTAAACAATCTCTTAAACACCTCTTGATTTTAGGAAAAGGGTAAATTCAAGGTTAAAAATAATACTCCAAAAAACCAGCCCCGTGTTATATAATGAGTTAAACACTAAAGCTGAAGAGGGCGATGTTTACTCACCTTCATGTCCATACCGAATACAGTCTGCTTGATGGCATGTGCCGCATTCCGAAGCTGGTCTCACGAGCCAGGGAGTTGGGTATGGACAGTCTGGCGATTACCGACCACGGCGCGATGTATGGCGTGGTGGAGTTCTACCAGAAAGCCAGGGAGGTGGGAATAAAGCCTATTCTCGGCTGCGAGCTCTATATCGCTCTGGGCAGTCGCTTCAGCCGTGAGGCGGGAGACAAAAACAATAACCACCTCATTGTCCTCGTCAAAAATCAGACCGGATATCAAAATCTGATTCAACTGAACACTAAGGCGCATCTTGAGGGTTACTACTATAAGCCCAGGGTGGATAAGGAACTTCTAGAGCAATATCATGAGGGTCTCATCGCCCTGACTAGCTGTATTGCCGGTGAGGTGCCCCAGCTTATCCGAGATGGACGTCTTCAGGAGGCAAAAGGGGCTGCCCTGTGGTACCAGCAGACTTTTGGCGATTTCTATCTGGAAATCCAGCGTCACCCCATCCCTGAATTGGAGCAGGTGAACCAGGCGCTGATTGCCATGAGCGCTGAACTCAATATTCCCCTGGTGGCGACCAATGATGTCCATTATATCAATCGTGAGGACGCCTCAGCCCATGACCTGCTGCTTTGTATTGGCACTAACTCCTCTGTCAACGATGAAAAGAGACTGAAGATGGCGGGAGACTTTTTCTACCTCAGGAGCCCACAGGAGATGGCTGAGCTTTACCGTGATATACCTCAGGCGCTGGAGAACACCCGGCGCATTGCGGAGATGTGTGACCTCAAGCTCGAGTTTGGGCGTCTTCATCTGCCCGAGATAGAGCTACCGGAAGGGAAAACGGCGGACCAGTTTCTGGCTGACCTCTGCCGTCAAAATCTGCCTCATTTTTACCCGCAGCCCACCCCGGAGATAAAACAGCGACTCGACTATGAGCTGGAAGTGATTAAGAAGACCCAGTTTGCCAACTATTTTCTGGTGGTCTGGGATATCATCTCTTTTGCCAAGAAATGTGGCATCCTGTTCGGGGTTCGGGGCAGTGCTGCTGCCAGCATTGTGCTGCATTGTCTGGGCATCACCGCTGTCGACCCGATTGAAAATAAGCTGGTATTTGAGCGCTTTCTCAATCTGGAACGCCAGGAGATGCCAGATATAGACCTGGATTTCCAGGATGACCGTCGTGATGAAGTCATCGCCTATGTATCTCAGAAGTACGGAAATGACCATGTAGCCCAGATTATTACCTTCGGCACCTTGGGCGCTAGGGCTGCTATCAGGGATGTTGGTCGGGCGCTGGGCATGACTTATAGTGACGTTGACCGTGTTGCCCGGCTGGTTCCCTATTCGCCGACCATGACTCTGGCTCGAGCTTTGAATGAGAATAGCGAACTCAATAGCATCTACCATGAAGACCCCATCGTGCGCAATCTGGTTGACTCAGCCAGAAGGGTAGAAGGTGTTGCCCGTCATGCCAGTACTCATGCCGCTGGAGTTGTCATCTCCAGAGAACCGCTCACCAAATATGTGCCGCTCCAGTGGGGAACCAAAGTCAATGGGCAGGAATCAGTGATGACCCAGTTCTCTATGGGAGATATTGCCCAGATTGGGCTTTTGAAGATGGACTTTCTTGGCCTGGCTAACCTCACCATCCTGGGCAAAGCAAAAGAGATTATTTTCCAGAACCGCGGCGTTGACATTGACCTGCCCGATATCCCCATGGATGATGCTAATACCTTTGCCCTATTATCCGCCGGGGAGACCACTGGTGTCTTTCAATTGGAAGGGGCCGGGATGCGCCGCTATATCAAAAAGCTTAAGCCAACCACTTTCAGTAATATTGCTGCCATGGTGGCGCTATACCGTCCCGGGCCTATGGAGCATATCCCGACTTTCATTGAAGCCAAACACGGCCTCCAGCCCATCCGCTATCCCCATTCCGCCCTGGCAAGTATCCTTGAGGAAACCTATGGAGTGATTGTCTATCAGGACCAGGTGCTGTTTATTGTGCAGGCCTTCGCTGGCTATAGCCTGGGGCAGGCGGACATTTTCCGCAAGGCAATGGGTAAGAAAATCCCCGAGGTGATGAAGCAGGAGAGACAACGCTTCATTGCCGGAGCTAAGAAAAATGGCTTCTCAACTGAGGTGGCAACTCAGGTCTTTAACCTTATCGAGCCCTTTGCTGGCTATGCCTTTAACAAGGCTCACAGCTTTAGTTATGCTCTTATTGCCTACCAGACCGCCTATCTTAAGGCGAATTACCCAGCCGAATATATGACTGCCTTCCTGATTAACCATGCTGGACAGCCGGAGAAGGTCGCCAGTGCCGTTGCCGAATGCCGCCGCCTGGGCATCACGGTACTGCCACCAGATATAAATCGGAGTCAGGTTACTTTTTCCATTGAAAAGGATGATGGGGCAGCTCCGGCTATCCGCTTTGGCTTAGCTGCCATCAAGAATGTGGGTTCCGGGGCAGTCGAGCCCATCATTGCTGAGCGAAATAAGGGAGGAGAGTTCAAATCTATTGAAGACCTGTGCCGGCGCTGTGACCTGCGTGGCATCAACCGGAGAGTAATCGAAAGTCTGATAAAAGCT
>CAZUSN010000098.1:0-5498 GCA_964623035.1 uncultured Dehalococcoidaceae bacterium
GCGCTTGCCCTGGGAAACCGGGGTCGTGGGTTCAAATCCCACTCCCTCCGCCAGATGAAGTGACATATACCCCTGAAAAGGGGTATATTACTATTACTCTCTGGAGAATGGGAATATGTCTCAATACTACATCTGGACCATAGGCTGCCAGATGAATAAGGCAGAGTCAGAACGGCTGAGTGGCTACCTGGAGCAACTGGGATACCAGGCTACAGATACCGCCAAAGAAGCTGATATTGTACTGCTCAATAGCTGTGTGGTGCGCCAGAGCGCTGAGAATCGCGTGGTCAATAAACTCAAGTCGCTCAGGTCACTGAAAAGGGCACAGCCAGACACAACCCTAGCGGTTACCGGCTGCCTGGTGAACTCTGAGGTTGAGCAACTAAAAAAGGACTTCCCTTACGTCGATTATTTTTTTAAGCCGGGAGACTACCCTCCGTGGCTGGGGAAACCCAAAGCAGCAGTAGTACCTCAGCACCCCTCCCCCAGCACCTTCGTTCCCATCATTCAGGGCTGCGATAACTTCTGCGCCTATTGTATTGTCCCTTACCGCCGTGGCCGGGAGAGAAGCCGACCTATGTCAGAAATAGTCTGTGAAGTCAGTAACCTGGTGAAGCGCGGGGTAAAAGAGGTTATCCTGCTGGGGCAAAATGTGGATTCCTACGGGCACGACCTGCCAGACAAACCTGACCTGGCTGACTTACTGACTGAGCTAAACGCCGTTGAAGGGCTGGCGCGGATACGCTTCCTGACCAACCACCCCAAGGACATGAGCGCTAAACTGATTGAGGCAATAGCTTCCCTCGATAAAGTCTGCGAGCAGATAAGCCTCCCGGTTCAGTCCGGCAGCGATGACATCCTCAGGGCAATGAGGCGCGGTTACACCGCGGCGCAATACCGTCAGCTTGTCGCCACGATACGCAGTAAAATACCCGAAGTGGCTCTGAGCACCGATGTCATTGTGGGCTTCCCTGCCGAAACTGAAGGACAGTTTCAGCAAACGGTCAACTTGCTCTCTGAACTAAGATTTGACACCGTCCATGTGGCTGCTTACTCACCGAGACCGGGGACTATCGCTGCCCGAGAATTCGAAGATAATATTCCATTTGCTGAGAAAAAGGCACGATTGAATATCATTGAGCAATTACAAGAGAAAACTGCCACCGAAATCAATGCCCAATTAGCCGGCAGGACGGTTGAGATTCTGGTTGAAGGAAAGGTGAAAGGTAAGTGGCAGGGGCGTACCCGCACTGGAAAACTGGTCTTTTTCAACGATGGCGGTGACTGCCTGGGACAGTTGCTAAATATCAAAATTGAAAAAACGAGCCCCTGGTCACTTCAGGGCGAGATTACTTCACTGAATAAGGAGGAGAAATGCTAAATCTGGGATTAGTGGTTGGATGGCTGATGGCGCTTCTGGTCTTTATCAGCGGCTGTGTTCCACCACCTGAAGAAGGTGAAAAAGGATTTGACTGGACGATAATCATCTTTCTGGTCCTGATTTTCGGCATATTCTATTTCCTCATCATCAGACCACAGCGCCGACGGCAGAAAGAACATGATACCTTGATGCAGGAATTGAAAAAGGGAGACAAGGTGATCACTACCGGTGGCATTTACGGAGTGGTGGAAAGCATCAGCGAGGACAGCATGGTCCTGAAAATAGAATCAGGTGCGACTATGAGAGTAGCCAGAGGCAGCGTTGTGGGCCGACGGCAGGAAAAATAAAAAATTGCTCCTCAGGATAATCAGATGAGCCACTATGACTATATTATCGTAGGCAGCGGTATTGCCGGGCTATATACCGCCTTACTGGCTAAAGAGCGGGGCAGCATCTTGGTCATCACCAAAGGCAGCATTGACGACTGCAATACCAAATATGCCCAGGGAGGCATCGCCGCCGCTATCGGCAGGGGTGATTCCCCCGAGCTTCACTTCAAAGATACCATCGCTGCCGGCGACGGCTTATGCCATGAAGAGGCGGTGCACATCCTGGTCAATGAGGCACCCGCCCGCATTGCCGAACTGGTCAACTTCGGGGTGCCTTTTGACACTCTTGACGGAGAGATTGCCCTGACTCTGGAAGCAGCACACAGCATCCCCCGTATTCTGCACGCCGGAGGTGATGCTACTGGTGAGCATATTGAGGTCACCTTGAGCAGGCGGGTACGTGCTGCCAAAATCCCGGTGTTTGAAGACAGCCAGGCTACTGAAATTATAGTGGAAAATGGGGTGGTCAGAGGAATCAAAGTCCTGGACTGCCGCACTGGCTCAACTGAGGAATTCGAGTGTCATCACCTGATACTAGCTACCGGTGGTGCGGGGCAGCTCTTCAAGTTCAACACTAACTCCGCTATCGCCACTGGTGATGGTATCGCCCTCGCTTTCAAGATTGGTGCCGAGATTGTGGATATGGAATTCTTCCAATTTCACCCCACTGCACTACACCTACCCGGAGTAACCCCTTTTCTTGTCTCGGAAGCGGTTCGGGGTGAAGGGGGCATCCTGCGCAATATCAATGGACACCGTTTTATGCCCGACTACACTCCCCAGGGTGACCTCGCCCCGAGAGATGTCGTAGCACGCAGCATACTTTACGAGATGAAGAAGACTAACTCTGATAGGGTCTTCATCGATGTTACCCACCTGCCTTCCTACACTATCACCACCCGCTTCCCCCACATCTATCGCTTCTGTCTTGACCATGGCTTGGAAATTACCAAGGAGCTAATACCGGTGGCACCGGCTGCCCACTATATGATGGGTGGCGTCAAGACCAATACCTGGGGAGAAACCAATATCACCGGGCTGTTCGCCACTGGGGAAACCGCCTGCACTGGAGTACACGGGGCAAACCGGCTGGCTTCAAACTCAATGCTGGAAGTGGTCGTCTTCAGCAAACGAATTATGGAAAGGACAGCCAAGGGCACAAAACGAGCCACGCCTGAAGTCACCACCGTCGCTGAAGTACCTCACAGGCTAAGCCAGAGACAGACGCCAAAGGCTGTGCCAGCAGCCAGTTTTGTTGCCTTGCAGAAACTCCTCTGGGATAAAGTCGGCGTCATCCGTGACCGGGATGGACTGACCAAAGCAGCCGATATTCTGGCTACCTGGCAGAAAGCCTTACCTCCACCCACTGACCGCCCCTCCCATGAACTGCGCAATCTGGTGCTGACCGGCCGATTAATGACCGAGGCAGCTCTGCTCCGTGAGGAAAGCCGTGGTGCTCACTTCCGCTCGGATTTCCCCCAGCGCTCTCCTGAATGGCGGCGCCGCATTGTCTTCACAGCAGAGTAATTCAAGAGGATGAGATAAATGAATAAAGCACCATCCCCTGAAGAACAGGTGGAAAACATTATCGCCCTCGCCTTGGCGGAAGACCTGGGTCACGGCGACATCACCAGCGATATGTTAATACCACCTGATTTACAGGGCAAAGCGTCCATTGTCATTAAAGAGAGAGGCGTACTGGCTGGTATTGAGGTAGCCAAAAGAGTTTTCCAGCGGGTGGACCCATCACTCAAAGTGGAGATATTGATTGAAGATGGCAGTAAAGTTAAACCAAAGGACATAGCCGCCACTATCTCTGGCAGGATAATCAGCATTCTTAAAGCCGAGCGAACCGCCCTTAATTTCCTGCAAAGGCTGAGCGGCATTGCTTCCCAGACTGCCAAATATGTCGCCAGAACAAGAGAGCTGGCGGTTTATATCACTGATACCCGCAAAACCACTCCCGGTCTCCGTTTACTAGAGAAATTTGCCGTGCGCATGGGTGGCGGCAAAAACCACCGTCTTCACCTGGGTGACGGCATCTTAATTAAAGATAATCACCTGGCGGCACTTTATGGCGTGGGCATGAGTCTGAAAGACATTGTCGCTAAAGCAAAGCAGAACGCACCCAAAGGATTGAAGGTTGAAGTCGAGGTTACTTCTCTTCAAGAAGCCAAAGACGCCATTGAGGCTGGAGCTGATATTATTATGCTGGATAACATGAGCTCTGACGAAATGCGCCGTGCCGTCAGTCTAAAGCCAAGTCAGGTCAAGGTGGAAGCTTCCGGAGGGATTACCCTAGTCAATGTACATCAGGCGGCTCTGACCGGAGTTGATTTCATCTCCATCGGGGCTCTCACCCACTCCGCCAAAGCCCTGGATATCAGCCTTGAGCTTGACTCACCGACCCTCAAGCTAGCTTAAGCATCTTTTTCCGAGCCTGGCAAAGGTAATTTTCAGAGCCATCTTCTATCCTGATGTCATTAAATCCGGCTTTCGACAGCATCGCCCGCATTTCATCTTCGTCGGGGATGAGGTCATTGACCAGCTCAGGAATACCACGGTGAACCTCATTAATGCTTTTCCGGTTCGAGGTATGACAGATGAACAGGTAGCCACCACCCTTAGTTACCCGGTTAATTTCGACAAGAGCTTCCCCTTTATCCTGAAAGTGAGGAAAGCTGGAGTAGCAGACAACACTATCAAAGAATCCATCGGAGAAAGGGATATAGGCAACATCAGCGTTGAGGTAGCCAATATTGCCGACAAATCCTTTAGCTCTGGCTTTTTGCAGCATATTTTCGGCAATGTCCAGGGCAAATATTCTGCCCCTACTGCCGACCCTGCCCAAAAGAAAGGGAAGGAAAATGCCAGTGCCGGTGCCAACATCAAGCACCGTATCACCAGGTTCAATATTCAGGCGTGCTGCCATCAGCGCCAGCTTGGCTTCATCCCTCTCGGCTACCGCTCCATCCCAGATAGCCGCTCTCTGGTTAAAAAACGACCTAGTCATGACTTAACCTCGGCAAGCGGCTCTTTCTGCCAGCCCTTTACCTTACGCTTGGGGGAAAAAATAGCGGTCAGCAGAAAAATCACCGAAGAAGTAACTACTATGGTAGCACCACTGGGAATGTCAAAAAGGTAAGACATAAGCAGTCCCATCCACCCCGAAAAAACGCCAAAGCCAGCCGAAAGCAGGAACATCCGTTTCATGCTGTAGGTAAGCTGGTAGGCAGCCGCCGCTGGATTCAAAATCAGACTGAAGATAAGCAGACCGCCAATAGACCGCAGGGTCGCGGTGATGGTAGCACCAGTTAAGAACAGGATGCCGTATAAAATCACCGTTGCCGGGATGCCCACCGAAAGTGCTATTTCACGGTGAAAAATGGTCGCCTGAATTTCCTTGAAAAAGAGGAAAACCAGTCCCACCACCACCGCCGCCACTACCGCCAGAAAGATAATATCACCTCTGGTATTGGTGAGGATGCTGCCCCAGAGCAACTCTAACGCTCCTGATTTGGTGCCCGGCATCAATCCCATAAAGAGAAAAGCCAGCCCCAGCATGAGAGAAAAAATGACCCCTACCGAGGTCTCCGGGCTGAGTTGTCCCCGGTCAGCCAGCGGGCCAACAATAGCTGCCGCGAGGAGACTAAGTGTAAAAGCACCAATCAATGGATTAAAGCCCAGCCAGAGCCCGAGTAGTGCGCCAGCAAAGGCGGCATGCGACA
>CAZUSN010000099.1:0-417 GCA_964623035.1 uncultured Dehalococcoidaceae bacterium
CTTCCTCTGGATTTACTTTGCACATTTCAGCGACCACTGCAAGTTCTCTCGCCTTTTTCTCCATTTGCTCCACATTACCTCCTTGATTTGCCCTCAGTCACTACTCCTCTTTTTCTTGTTGATTTCGCTCCTTTTGTAAACGCATAATCAATTCGGTAAAATTGAAATCCTTAAATTTTTTCTCTACGATTTTGTATTTCTGTACCTTCCCTTTTGCTAATTTTACATGTAGGAGAGATTTGCATTCTTGGCAAACTACTTGCCCATCATAATTATCGGTATCAACAAATTGTGGTAGCTCAACAGCTTTCCCACATGCGAGGCATTCAATTTCAACCATTGCACTCGTCCCCTCCTTAGAATTTAGATATTAAAGTTTATATTTTCGGCTTTTTCTTATGCCATTCGGTCGCCTGC
>CAZUSN010000099.1:427-5457 GCA_964623035.1 uncultured Dehalococcoidaceae bacterium
ATCTGCATCCCTATGGGCAGCCCATCAGCAAAGCCAGCGGGAATAGAAATCGCGGGCAGACCGGCAATATTTATCGGCAGAGTACAGACGTCACTCAAATACATTTGTAATGGGTCATCCACCTTCTCCCCAATTTTAAACGGGACGGTGGGAGAGGTGGGGGTGATTAAAGCGTCAAATTTTTCAAAAGCCCGGTCAAATTCCCGCCTGATGAGGGTGCGCACCTTCTGCGCTTTAAGATAGTAGGCATCATAGTAGCCAGCCGACAGGGCATAGGTGCCGAGCATGATACGCCTTTTCACCTCAGCACCAAAGCCGTACTGACGGGTCTTCTCCATCGACTCCCACATGCTATCGCCATGATAGGAAAAACCATACTTCACCCCGTCATAACGAGCCAGATTGGCGGAAGCCTCCGATGGAGCAATAATATAATAGACCGCCAGGGCATAGGGGGTATGGGGCAGAGAGACCTCCCATTCTATCCCCGCCCCCAGCTCCTCAAGCTTTTTAATCGCTGCTTTAATGGCGGCAGCTACCTCTGCCTGCATCCCCCCCACAAAATACTCCTTGGGAACACCGAGGCGCAGACCCTTGAGGTCATCGGTCAGACATTGAGCGTAATCAGGCACGGGGTAAGGGACTGAGGTGGAATCCTGGCTGTCATAGCCAGCGATGACATTCAACACCAGAGCACAGTCGGTGACATCCTGAGTTAACGGACCGATCTGGTCAAGAGAGCTGGCAAAGGCAACCAGTCCATACCGGCTCACTCTGCCGTAGGTAGGCTTTAAGCCAACAATGCTGCAGAAACCGGCGGGCTGACGGATACTGCCCCCCGTATCCGAGCCCAGGGCACATACCGCTTCTCCAGCGGCCACTGCCGCTGCCGAGCCACCACTGCTGCCTCCCGGAACCCGGCTTAAATCCCAGGGATTGCGGGTGATAAAGAGAGCTGAGTTTTCCGTGGACGAGCCCATGGCAAATTCGTCCATGTTGGCTTTGCCAAGGAGCACGGCACCGCAAGCGTTCAACTTTTCGACTACAGTGGCATCATAGGGGGGCACCAGATTTCCCAAAATCTTTGATGAGCAGGTCGTCCGTATCCCCTTGGTGCACATGATGTCTTTAAGGGCTACGGGGACACCGGTGAGAGGTTTAGCCTCGCCATTAGAGATAAGCTCGTCAGCTCTTTGCGCCTGTTTTAGTGCCAGCTCATCAGTAACCGTAACAAAGGCGTGAATCTCTGGCTCCACTTTGGAGATACGCTCCAGGTAAGCCCTGGCTAGCTCAACGGATGACAGTTGCTTACTCTTGAGCAGATGATGTGCCTCATGAATGGTCAACCGTTTAAGATTAATTCTCAATCCTATTCCCTTCGCTTAAGGCTCACTCAAGCACCGCTCGAACTCGGAAACAGTCGCCCTCTCGACGTGGGGCGTTGGCCAGAATATCACTTGATGGCAAGGAGGGAGTTACTTCATCCTCGCGCATAACATTATGGAGAGCAATAGACTGGGCGGTAGGCGGGACATCCGTCGTATCCACCTGCCGCAGTATCTCAAAATTTTCCAGGATATTGGATAATTGCTCTCTGAACTTCTCCAGCTCAGCCTCGGTCAAGCCCAGTCGAGCCAGACGAGCAATGTGCAGCACTTCTTCACGACTCAGCTTCATCGTTTATCCCCAGCCTCTTATTGCCATAATTATTCACAATTATTTGCCTTAAATGATAAACCACCCTGCGGCGAATTTGCAACTGGAACTAATCGGGGTTGTTAAACAGTCTCCAATGCTCAAGGCAGATTCTTGCCGAGGGTTGATTTGGTTTAAGAGAGGTCGACCCGGGCGTCATTTAGCTTGGCCGAACGAACTTATAGCCCATCCCGTGCTCGGTGATAATGATTTTGGGCGACTCGAGGTTATCCCCTAACTTTTGCCGCAGGTGCTGGATGTGTACCCTGAGCAAATCTCTGGCATCCCGGTATGCTTCACCACAGGCTTTAGCTAACAAGCTTTCGTGGGAGAGTAGCCGCCCTTCATTTTTAATCAGGTGGTAGAGCAGTTTATATTCGGTGGAGGTAAGCTTTACCGGCTTTCCGTCCACCGTAATTTCATTGCGGGCAAAGTCAACTCTTAATTTGCCGCCGACGAAAGGTTGTTCCTCAGCGGTAATTGACAAGCCCTGGGTGCGGCGCAATACTGCCTGTACCCGGGCAATCAGTTCTATGTGACTGAAAGGTTTGGTAACATAATCGTCTGCCCCGAGTTCAAGTCCCTTGGCAATATCAGTATCTTCACTTTTCACGGTTAGCATAATCACCGGAACCTGCGAGAAGCGCCGTATCTCACGAAGAACTTGATAGCCATCCATATCTGGCAACCCGATATCCAGAATAACCAAGTCAGGATTCTTGTCTTCGATAAGTGATAGCCCGGTAGTGCCGTCGTTTGCCGGTATCACCTCAGCGCCGCTCCAGCGCAGCTGGAAACACAGTGAGACAACCTCTATAATCTCTGGTGAGTCGTCAATGACCACTACTTTCATCTTTCAGACCCCAAAATTTTGTTGGCTTATGCCAAATTTTACCGGGGAAGAGAGAAGAAGAAGCTGCTGCCTTGCCCCGGTGTACTCTCTAACCAAATTTTACCACCGTGAAGTTCAACCAAGAACTTGGTGATGGCTAATCCTAACCCGCTACCTTTAGTGTTACTATTAATCTGATAGTAGGGTTGAAATATCCGCTCTTGCTTATCTGCTGGGATGCCTATCCCGTTGTCAGTTACTTGAACCACTAAGCTCCTCTCACACGGTGAGGCACTTATGGTTATTTTCCCTCCTTCCGGAGTGAATTTGCTGGCATTGGTCAGTAGATTTAGTAAAATCTGCTCTAAATAATGGCGCTGTGATTTGACCGGAGGCAGAGATGCTGGCAATGCCACAGTTAGGGATTGTCTTTTGCTTTGCGTTATCGGGTAGAGCTGGGCTACCACACTATGTATCACCGGCTCAACTTCCAGATATTCCGGCTGAAAGGAAAAATCTCCGACGAGTAACCCGGCCATTTCAGAAAATTTGGAGAACTTTTCATCCAAGCTATGGGCATTTCGGATGATGTTTTGCGTGAGTCTCGCTGGCATGCTTTTTGGGTCACTACCAAGCTCTTCAGCCAGGAGCTCTGCCGAGACAATAATAGCAGTGAGCAAGGTTTTGAGTTCATGGACAGTAGCGTCACCAAAGCTTATCCCCTTCTTCTCTTGCTCTGTTATCTGGTTCAATTTTTGCTTCAGATGCGGCATAATTCACCACAGCGAGATGATTTATACAATTCGTTCCCAATCAAACTGGCGCTCCGTTAGCCCTCTTTGGTCATCCCTCTGGCAATGCTCTTTAATAAGGTGAGGATGCCAATAACGGCGCGCTGTATTTCAACCGGCTCCTCGGCTAGCAGCTTGGCGACATAAGGGTCTAAATGCCGGCTGCCATAGCCTGAACCGCTCTCTTCCGCAATGCTCGGGGTTTGGGGAGATAGAAAGCCAGCCAGGGTGAACAGCTCATCCTCATTAAAGCCTAGAGGCTTGGCAATTTTACGCAAGATGTGGGCGGATGGAAAACGTTCGCCTCTCTCAATACGACCCAGATGGGATGAAGATACCCCTGAAGTGGCCGCAAGCTCCTGGAGAGTCAGCGGTATCGAAATTCTCTGCTGTTTGAGTATTTTGCCCAGATTATTGTCACCACGTGCCATATCTACACCCCCTCAACTTTATTTTATTGTAATTCGCCAAATGGCAAATGTCAAGCCTCTTTAGAACGACGCTTTTTAGCCATTTGTCCACACAGTTTCATTTTATGATGAGCGAGGTTAAACGCCCATTAAAATTTTGCTGAAATTTCATTAAAAAATTTTTCTTGACAGAATAGTTTCAACCGAATAAAATGTGTCATGGGTTACGGTTGTGTGGGGAAGGCGAAGTTTAAAGACTTATTCCGTTTCATAAGTAAGCGGTAAACTAAAATTTTGGTTGAGAAGGAGGCTGATGCTGTTTGGCTGAAGTAAAAGCGAGCGAGAATGAGAGCTTTGAGAGTCTGCTCAAGCGGTTTAATAAAAAAGTTCAGCAGACTGGTATTCTGTCAGAGTTGCGCCGTCGGGAGCACTATGAAAAACCCAGTGTAAGGCGCAAGCGGAAAAGAGCCGCCAGGAGACGCAGCGTGGCTCGATCCATGAGAAGAAGTTGACACATTAAGTTAGATGGAACAGAAAGCAAACCTGAAAAAGAAGCTAGCCGAAGACCTCAAGCAGGCAATGAAGAGCGGAGATACCGTGAAGCGTTCTACTATTCGATTGTTGATGGCTGCCATTAACAATGCTGAAATTGCCCGGCAGGCTACTTTAGAGGATACTGATATCTTCGGCATTATTGCCAAGGAGGTCAGGCAGCGTCATGAGAGTATTGAAGCCTTTAAGCAGGGAAACCGTCAGGAACTGGTAGCTCAGGAAGAAGCAGAGTTAGCTGTCCTTCAGGGATATTTGCCTCAGCAGATGACACGGGAGGAGATTGTGGAGGCAGCGCGCAAGGTCATTGTTGAGGTGGGAGCTAAGGGACCTGGCGATAAGGGAAAAGTCATGCCGAAGCTTATTGCTCAGCTTAAGGGCAGGGCAGACGGACGCGAAATAAATGCGGTGGTAAGTGAATTACTTAGTTCATAAGCCTGATTCCGAAATTTTCGTTTTCATTGAAAAAGGTGGAAAAGATAGATTGTGACAGGGGCTGATGCCCCTTTCTTTATTCTCAAATCAGCATAGAGTGGCGGTTCAATGCATAGAATCGAGGTTCGTCTTAAAAGTCTCCTGCCAGATGCCCGGGGGCAGGGTCTAGTTAAGGACATCCATGACCTTGGCATAACCAGCGTCAGCGATGTTCGTGTAGTGGACATCTACTGGTTTGATGCCGATTTAACCCGTGATGAACTAGAGCTAATTGGCAGTCGTCTTCTGGCTGACCCGGTTATTCAGGAATACTCTTAT
>CAZUSN010000100.1:0-5335 GCA_964623035.1 uncultured Dehalococcoidaceae bacterium
CAGTCATTGGCATGCCGAACAAGCCTGGCATTCGCGTTAGCAACGGCGGTGCCACCGGCGCCTATGCTATGTCTGCGGCCCATGCCTATGTCGCCGCAGAGAGATATGATGTCGCCCTCGTCCTCGGGGTGGAGAAAGCTACTGACTGCTTTGACTTCACCTCCAGGTCGGCGACTCCAGAAGTAATCAAAGTCATTGGTTGGTCCGGAGATAGCTTCTTTGAACAGAAGATAGGCTGGACCGCCTCGGATAGCTATGCCGAAGTCGTCCTAGCCTACATGGACGAGCATCCCGGAGACCTGAAACCTCAAATCACAGCTCAAATTTCAGCTCAACTCAGTCAACAGGTAAGAACTAATCCCTATGCGCAGAGGCAACTTGACCAGGTTACTCCTGAAGAGGTAATGAGTTCCAGGTATATCGTTTATCCTTTCAAAGAGCTGGAAATCTGTGTTTATTCTGAAGGTGCGGCGGCAGTCATCATTGCGGAAGAGGAAACGGCTAAGGCGATTTCCAGGAACA
Organism: uncultured Dehalococcoidaceae bacterium; assembly: GCA_964623035.1. Classification (GTDB taxonomy): domain Bacteria; phylum Chloroflexota; class Dehalococcoidia; order Dehalococcoidales; family RBG-16-60-22; genus CAZUSN01. Next base: position 523 of record CAZUSN010000100.1, read on the forward strand.
GCGGTAAACCAGTGGTGTGGATAACTGGGGTGGGTGAAGCCAATGAAGCCTCCTTTGCCGGGAAGAACCATAATCACTGGGGTCGCATTATGGCACACCACGTTGCGGCACAAAGCGCCTATCAGATGGCAGGCATCAGGAATCCTCTTGAGGAAATTGATGTGGTGGAACTCCATGATGCCTTCATTCATCAACTGGAGATTAGTATGGCAGAGATGGGCTTTGTGCCTCTGGGCAGGGCGGATGCTTTGATTGAGGAAGGTATCATGACGCCCGGGGGTAGGCTCTCGGTAAACCCCAGCGGTGGCTTAATTTACTGCGGGCATGCCGTAGGAGCAAGCAATATCATGTCCGCCTGGTCCTGCCGCAATGAAATGATTAACAAAGGCTATCGTCGTGGGCTGGTTCACGGCACCGGGAGCACCATCTGCCAGTATGGAGTGGTTATTATCCTGGAACACGAATAAATGAGGAGGTTCAATATGAAGCCTTCACTCAAGAAAAAGGTAATCCCATTTGAGTTTATCCCGGACAAGGAAGGCAGAATAACCACGATTAACGAGCAGAAATATCTTCTAATGAATGACGCCTTTTATACCTTTTACGAGAGAAGCATGGGCGAACTCTCTTCTTTCTTCCTCGCTATCAAAGACGAGCGGAAAATACTTGGCGGTAAGTGTACCAGGTGTGGCATCGTCAGGGTGCCCCCTTTCGTGACTCACTGTCCTTTTTGTGATTTTGCGCCCACCGAGTTGCTAGAGGTGGGTCAGATAGGCAAAATGTTAAGCACCCCACCCATTACCTATTTCGCCAATGCGCTCTTCCTAGATAAAGCTCCTTTCGGCAGAGGCCGAGTGATATTGAATGGCGCGGATACTGCTCTCAGTGTCATGCTCTATACCACCACCGGCATACTCGTGCCGGGGATTTTTAAAAAAGGCACCGAGGTAAAATTGGTTTTCCGGGATGAGCGCATCGGAGAAATAACCGATATTTTCGCTGTGCCTACGGCTGAACTCAGCCCAGAGCAAACAGCCAGAAACGGACTCTTGGAATCAGAGCTAAGCTGGGCCGCCCCCGTAGAGCCTACTTTCGTCAAGCCAACAGAAGAGGACAGGGCTATCTATTGGCAATGTCTCAAAGAAATGCAAGCTTTAGCCGCTGAGATGAGCGCCTCAAAACGTGCCCGCCGTGCCATAGAAGGCTGGAAGCGAGATATTACCGTCAAGACTAAAGGCGGTGACTTTGTGATGTTCATCAATGACGGCGATTTTAGAATAGAAGAGAGGAAGCTCAAATCGCTAGACTTCGTCATGGTTTGTGAAGACCCGAGGACCCTGCTTGATGGCTTAAGGTATAAAGGAGCCATCACCGATGCCATAATAACCAAGAAACTTTGGCTAAGTAAAAATAAGGAGTTCAACACCATTTTCAAACTGGATAGACTAGCCCGCTTCCTGGCGCGAGAGAAAAAAGAGACCGCCAAGGAATAATGCTTTCATGAGGAGTAATCGCCCGTAAACTAATAAGGTCAGGAAAATTGCTAGGAAACCCTCAACAAGTTCTAAAATCTGGACAGAAATAGCCCAATAAGGACAAAAAATTGGTCGGAAACCCTATTGACAAGCGCAGAGGAGAATAGTATATTTAGACCGAATTTCTCACGGTAGAGCGAGAACTTGAACTGACTTTTGAACACAACTACCGACATCTATAGTGACCTTACTTGACTGATGGTATGAAGGGGGTGTCTATGAGGTGAGCGAAAAAGAAGCCTAAATGAGTCAATAAAAATAGAGAGGAGGACAATAAATGTTAGCCAAGAAATGGCAAGTAGCGGTTGTTATCGGTTTACTGACAGTGCTTATTCTGACCACAGTCGGTATCGGGTGCGCACCCAAGGCCGCGCCGGCACCGGGCCCAGCGCCAACGGCGGCAAAGCCAGGAACTAAATATCAGCTCAACTGGCGCATCTCCGCCAACTACCCTTCTAACATTGAAGGCGGTCAGGTTAACACGCGTTTTGCCGATAAGGTGACGAAAGCGACCAATGGTCGAGTTAAACTTACTGCCTACAATGACGCCGTGCTGGGAGCCTGGGACCTCATCAATGAGATGATTATGCGCGGCGACATTGAGATGATGTTTGAGGCTATTGACGACAGCTATGACCCCAGAATTCAGATAGGCTACTATCTCCCCTTCCTTTACGTTGACTATGCTTCGGCAGAAAAATTCTGGAAGCCGGGCGGCGTCGTTTATAACATCATGAATGACATCACGAGCGCGCTCGGCTGGCGGGTGCTCGGCGCCTGGAATGCCGGCATCGGTGGTTTGACGCTTAAGAATGTTCCAAAAAGCCCCTGGGACCCGAATGTGGCCAAGAACGTGAAAATCCGAACCATGGCCATCACCGCCTGCCGGGTCACCTTTGAGCGCCTGGGCTATCTGGTCACGGCATTGCCCTTCGGCGAAGTCATGACCGCCATTCAGACCGGTATCGTTGAAGGGCAGCAGGGTGGCGGCACCCAGCAGGCTTACATCTTCCGGGACATCAACAAAGTCTATCTGCACTACAAGGACTACATTGAGCCCGTCTGGTTTTCCGCCAACAATAAACACTGGGCAACACTGACCAAAGAGGACCAGGACATTATCACCAATGTCGCCCAGGAGGAGCAGAATCTTCAGTTCGCCGCTGCCAAGGCTATGGACGAGAAGTACATGCAGATGCTCAAAGACGCTGGCTGGACGGTACTGGTACCGACCGATGCCGAATGGCAGAAAATGGCTGATGCCATTAATAAAGATGTCTGGCCAAAACTGCTTTCCTCCTACGGTAAGGCAAACTTGAACCAGCTCTTGAAGGCATTGGGGAAGCCAGAAATGTAATTTTCCCCCTAGGATAGGTTTATGCGGTGAGGGAGCTCCCGTAGCTCCCTCACCGTACAGAAGTGGAGGAATATGGCCAGCGAAAAAGGTTTCTCGTTGAATAAGTTGCTTTTTAAATGGCTGCCATCTTTGATGTGGTATTTACTCCTGGCCTCTGCTATTCCTCTGGTGATACTTATTTTCGCTCAGGTGTGGCTGCGGTACGTCTTTCATCTTCCCCTGCTCTGGGTGGAAGAGGTAGCTATCACGCCAGCCTTCTGGATGTATATGACCGGGGCCGCTTACGCCGCTTATAACCGGACCCACATCAAAGTGGACCTCATAGACATCGTGACGAAAAGCCCGAAGCGGCGCCTCTGGGTGAGATTCCTGGTTTCTTTGATTACCCTCAGCTTTGCCCTGCTTTTTCTCTGGTGGGCTTGGGGCTTTTTCCTCTGGGACCTGCAGATTAAGGCCGAAACGGCCACGCTGAGATATCCCTTGGTCTATGGACGCAGTTCTTTCTTGTTCTCTGCCGGCATCCTGGGGGGCATCTACTGGGTGGTAGAGACAATAGACCTGGCACGCCAGCTCTTCTGGGGGAAAGCTCCCCTGTACCAAAAAAAGGAGTAAGCATAATGGAGACGGCTCTATTTGGCATACCGTATCTTGGTATTTATGTTGACCTGGCTATTCTGTGTGTTCTGATGGTGGTTGGTGTGCCGGCTCCTTTCGCCTTCATGGCGGCAGTGGTGTTTCTGGTCTACGTCTACGGTTTTGACCCCGGCTCCCAGCTACCCGTGGCTTTCCACAAAATGAAATCGCTGGTCCTCCTTTCGGTCCCCTTCTTTATTATGCTCGGCGGGTTTATGAGCTTAGGCGGTCTTTCCGACCGTTTTGTTGCCATTGCCAATGCCCTGGTGGGCAGAATTAAGGGTGGGCTGGGTGCGGTTGTCATCGTGTCCTGCGCCCTGGTTGGCTCCATCGCCGGTACCTGCTCGGCGGCGGTGGCGGCGGTCGGTCCGATACTGATTCCACAGATGGAAAAGGAGGGCTACTCCAGAGGCTATGCTACTGGGATGCTCTCGGTGTCATCGGTGCTCGGGCAGTTAATTCCACCCAGCGTACCGGCGATACTTTACGGATTTATTACCATGACGCCGGTCTCGGCGGTTTTTTTAGCTACGGTTGGCCCGGGTGTTCTCACCATCATCATTTACTGTATCGTTAACTATTTCATGGTGCGAAATAACCCTAACATTAAGGTCTTACCACCGATTGCTTTTACGCAGCAGGCCCGGGAGTTAGGTACTGCTCTGTACCGCGGTTTCTGGGTGGTGCTAATGCCTGTTGTCCTCCTGGGTGGTATTTATGGCGGTATTTTCACCCCGACTGAGGCAGCTTCCGTTTCCCTGGTCTATGCCATGATTATTGGACTCTTTATCTATCGTAGCATGAAATTAAGAGACCTCGGGAAAATCTTTGTTGAGACATCGGTTACTACCGGTGTTGTGGTGCTGATGGTTATCTTTGTCCTCGTTTTAAGTCGTATCATGACCATGCAGAATATCCCCCAGAACTTGATTAAGATGATTACCGGCATTTCGGGAAACCGTTATGTGCTCCTGCTACTGGTCAACATTTTCCTCATCCTTCTCGGCATGATTGTGGACGATTTCACCGGCACCCTGCTGGCCGCCCCGCTCTTGTTTCCACTCATGCAAAGTATCGGTGTCCATCCGGTGATGTTCGCTGCCATCCTGGGCACCAACTTGGGACTGGGTAATGTCACACCGCCCACGGCGCCCATCCTTTACCTGGCGGCTCGTATCGGTAATATCACTGTTGACAAGATGATAGGGCCGGCAACCGTCTTCATGATTTTTGGCGCTCTGCCCGTGATTGCCATCACCACCTATTTCCCGGCAGTGTCGCTGTGGCT